>JBDRZF010000010.1:0-11810 GCA_039803805.1 Caldifarciminota bacterium | reverse complement strand
AAAAGATATGCAATGTTTGAAGCAATTCATGGAAGTGCTCCAAGAATGGTAGAAGAAGGAAGAGCAATTTATGCTGACCCGAGTAGTATTTTAAGGGCATCAGCAATGCTTTTAAGACATATAGGTTATGAAGAAAAAGGTAATAGATTAGATATGGCACTTGATATATGTGGTCAATTTGAAAGAAAATTGGTAATAACAGGAAGAAAGGATGGAGCAACAGGCGAAGAATTTGCAAATTATGTGATGGAAGTTTTAGAAAGAAAGGATTTAAAAGAAATGTGGGAAAATTATCAAAAAGAATATTTTAAAAAGGAGGGATGAAATGGCTGAAGTTGTTTATGTAGGTGTTGAAAATCTTAAAGAGTTTGTCTCTGGAATATTCAGAAAAATGGGTGTTAAAAAGAAATATGCTGATATAACTGCTGATGTTCTTGTTTCTGCTGATAGAAGGGGGATAGGTTCACACGGTGTTCAAAGGCTTAAAAGATATGTGGATGATATAAAGAATGGAAGAATTTTGCCAAATAATCCTCCAAAGATTATAAAGGAGACACCTGTTTCACTCCTTGTTGATGGTCAGGCAGGGCTTGGACAGGTTATAGGATATCTTGTTATGGAAAAAGTTATAAAAAAGGCAAAGAAAAAGGGAATATGTTTTGCAGCAGTTAGGAATTCAAACCATTATGGAATTGCAGCCTATTATGCAATGATGGCTCTTCCCCATAATTTAATAGGAATTTCAACAACAAATTCTGATGTTCTTGTTGTTCCAACATTTGCAAAGGATATGGTTATTGGAACAAACCCTTTATCTGTGGCAGTTCCTGCAGGAGATGAAAAGCCATGGGTTTTAGACATGGCGACATCAACAGTTCCGAGGGGAAAAGTGGAAATGTATGCAAGAATGGAGAAGAAAATGCCGCTTGTATGGGCAACAGATGAAAATGGAAATCCAACAGATGATGCTAAAAGGGTTGTTATAAATTTAAAGGAAAAAAAAGGAGGTGGACTTTTACCCCTTGGTGGAGCAGAAGAGGAAACAGGTGGACATAAAGGATATAATCTTTCTGTCCTTGTTGATATTTTATCAGGTGTTCTCTCAGGGGGTGCATACGGTCTTTATGTTTATAAAGAAAAGCATCCAAATGTTTGTCACTTCTTTGGAGCAATTGACCCTGAAATATTCATAGGGCTTGATGAATTAAAGAAAAAGATGGATGATTATATAAGAATGCTGAAAAATGCACCAAAAAGAGAAGGAAAAACAAGGATTTATGTTGCAGGGGAAAAGGAATATGAAAAAGAAGAAGAATATAAAGAAAAAGTTCCAATCTTAAAAAATGTTTATGATGAAATAACAAATATTGCAAAGGAAGTTAAATACAAAGGTGAGTTAAAAATTTTAGGATAAAACAAAAATAAAAAGATATCTTTTTCTTGATTTATTAAAGGCAATTGCCTTAATTGAAATGATTCATGGGCATACACTTGATGCCCTTCTTTCTTTTTCTCAAAAATCTTCTCATTTCTGGATTTTCTGGCAGAATATAAGGGGTTTTATTGCTCCACTTTTCCTTTTTGCCTCAGGTATTGCTTTTTCAATTTCCACTTTAAAAAGAAAAGAATACTTTTATATTTCAAAAAAACTTTTAGATAGAATAAGGAGAATATTTTTTATAATAATTCTTGGCTATATTTTACATTTGCCTTATTTTTCATTAAGAAAAATTCTTTTTGATTTAAATTTTTCTGATTTAAACAATTTTTTTAATTTTGATATACTCCAATGCATAGGTATAAGTATTTTAATCCTTCAAATTTTTTATTTTATTTCAAAAGATGAAAAAATTTTTTTAAAACTTGTTTCTTTTCTTACAATTTCATTTTTCTTTTTAACAATTTATGTTTCAAAGAATAATTTAAATTTGCCCCTTTTCCTTTTAAAATTTTTTAAAAATTCTCTATTCCCTTTAACTCCTTTTTCTATTTACCTTTTTTCAGGATGTATTGCAGGGAGTCTTTTTCTTTCCTATAAAAATCAAAATATCTTCTTTTTCTTTTCTTTATTCTCTTTCCTCATATTTTTAATCTTTAAAATCTTTTCATTTAAACTTGATATCATATTTTTAAGAATTTCTATTCTTTCTTTTCTCTCCTTTTTACTTTTATATCTTGAAAATAGCAAAGCCAATTTTTTGAAAATTTTGCAAATTTTTGGTAAGGAATCCCTTATTGTCTATTTCTGGCATCTTCCAGTTGTTTATGGATGGGTTCTTAACAAAGGTTTAAGGCACTACTTTTCAGGTAAATTAAGTTTTTCAGAAGTTTATTTAATCTTTCTTTTAATTTTAATTTTCTTTTTCCTTTTCACCATTTTCATAAATCACTTAAAAGAGAAAAACAAAGAAATCTTTTCAAAAATAAAATATTTTGTCTATCTTTCTTTCCTTTTCCCTTTTATTTTCAGAAATTATTAAGACTCATTCTCTTTAAAAAGCCATCTTATGCCACCCGGCCAACCCTTATTAGCCATATCTAAAATTGTTTTAAAATAATTGTTTAATTTACTTTTAGGATAATTATATTTTCTCCATTCCCATATAAAATAATTTGAAATTGCACATTTTTTAAATTGTTCAGGATTTGTATATGGTGTAAAATCACCCCTTGCGTTATAACTAACAAATTCTTCATTCCTATAAAGTTCAAGAGCTGATGCAGGTTTGTGATCTGGCAGAATATAAATTACATTGAAAAGTGGGTCTATTGCTCCCCATTTGCCATTATAAAAAACTTCTATTATAGAATGTCCCCAGTAAGCTTTATATGGATTAACTGAAAAAATCATCCTTGAAGAAAAACCAGCAACTTGAAAAAGAGCACAGGCAACTCTTGAAATTTCATTACAAAAATCAGAACCCCTTTCTATAATTTCCTCTTCAAGTCCACCAACAATTATCTTATCCAAATCCTGGATTGCTCTTTCTTTTATTTTGTTTACAAAACTTGTTATTTTACGGATAATATTTTCTCCAGGGCTTTTATCATTAATCTCCTCAAGATATCTTTCCAATTTAGGACGCATACCTTTTATATAAAAACTTTTCGTTGGGGTATATTCTGTATATAAAAATTTTTCTGTTTGAGGAGAAAGGAGCACCATTTCTTCAAGTAAAATTCTATCAATAGAATTTATTTCATTAAAAAGATTTTCAAACATTCTTTTATATGCTTTTCCAAATATATGAATGCCCTTATATTTTTCAATATTAAATTTCATTTTTCTTTTATTTTCAACAAAAGGCAAATATACTCAAAAAATTGATTAAATTTTTCCCTCTTTACTTTCAGGGTCATTCGGCTAAGGAATATAGAAAAATTTTTAAAAGTTTCTGCCTCATATTTTCCTCTTTGTATTTTTAAAATATATGTAAATTATACTGCATTGAACAATAAATACGGAAAAGGATTATAGGAAAAAATGGTGATAATTCATTAATTAATGTTTTATAGATTGTATATCTGAAATTCTCAACAAAGCGAGGAATTTAGGCGAAACGTAGTACTAAAATCTTTTACTCACTGTTAGGCTATATATCAAATCTATCATATATTTTTCATTTAAAATTTCACCTTCCTGTAGAAAATCTTTTTCACCTTTTCTGCTGTGATGATATAAAGCAAAACAATTAAACCAATAAATAGAATGAAAAAAATTGGTAGTGGAGTGAATCCAAAAATTTTAGCAAGTGGGATGAATGGAAAAATTAATGTTACAGCAACAATGAAAAGGGTCACAATTAACAAATATTTTCCAGGAAGACTTTTGAAAAAAGGTTTACGACTTCGAATAACAAGTACAATCAAAGATGCGGAAATTACAGATTCAAGAAACCAGCCAGTTCTGAATTGAATCTCGGTGGCATGAAGAATGGACAGCAGTACACCAAAGGTAAGATAATCAAACACCGAACTCACCAGGCCAAATGTAATCATAAATTTGCGGATTGCCTTAATGTCCCAACGACGAGGATGGTCAATCAACTCTTTATCTACATTGTCTGTTGCAATTGTCATTTCTGGAAAATCTGTTAAGAGGTTAGTGAGCAAAATCTGTTTAGGAAGTAAGGGTAGAAAAGGCAGAACGAGGGATACTCCAGCCATACTAAACATGTTTCCAAAATTGGCACTGGTTGCCATGAACACATATTTGAGTGTATTGGCAAAAGTTGCCCTTCCTTCACGCACACCCTCAATCAAAGCATCTAAGTCCTTTTCAAGCAAGACAATATCTGCTGCATCCTTTGCAACATCTACGGCGCTATCAACAGAAATGCCAACGTCAGCAGCATGTATTGCTGAGGCGTCATTTATGCCGTCGCCCATATACCCAACGACATTTCCGGCTTTTTTGAGAGCAATGATGATTCGCTCTTTTTGATCAGGCTCAATTTCGGCAAACACATCTGTATTTTCCACTATTTTAAGAAGTGCCTCGTCGCTCAGATTTCTCAGCTCCTGTCCTGTAAGTATTCTGGTATTCTTTAATCCAATCTGCTGGCTTACATTAGCAGCAACTAAATGGTTATCGCCTGTAATGATTTTAAGAGAAACACCGAGGTTCTTTAATGTGGTAATCCTCTCTATAATGTTTGGTTTGAGTGGATCATAAAAAACTAAAAATCCTGAAAATGTCATTTCTGTTTCGTGCTTTTTGCTAATATGTGTTTCTGTACCCATATTTTTGTAAGCAACGCCCAGAATTCTAAATCCTTTATTGCTTAATTCCTCAAAACGCTTCTGAATCTGGTCCCGCACTGTGGCAATATCAACAATAGTTCCATCTCCGGTTTCTGCTGTTGTACAGACAGCAAGTACATTAAACAATGCACCTTTGGTTAACATAAGATTCTTGTTATCATGTGAAACCAGAATACTTAGTCTTTTACGATGAAAATCATATGGAATTTCATCTAACTTTTTGTAGTTAGAAAGGTTAAACTTATCTTTGCAGTAGATGCGGATAGCTTCATCTATAGGGTTTGTAAAACCTGTTTCATAAAAAGCATTAATATAAGCTTGAAGAAGTACCTTATCGCTTGAAACACCATTCACATCAAGAGCAGATTGGAGTTGCACCGTTCCTTCGGTTAATGTACCTGTTTTATCTGAACAGAGCACATTCATGCTACCAAAGTTTTCAATTGAAGATAGACGTTTGACAATAACCTTTTTTTGAGCCATCCGTTTTGCACCGTGGGAAAGGTTAATAGTGATAATTGCCGGAAGCAATTGCGGGGTAAGCCCAACAGCAAGGGCTAAAGAGAATAAAAATGAATCCAAAACAGGACGCGAGAGATACACGTTTATGACAAAAATAAGAACCACAAGCACCAGAGTGACTTCCATAAGAAAGTAACCGAATTTACGGATGCCGTGCTCAAATTCCGTTTCCGGATGCCTGAGTTTTAGTCGCTCAGATATTTTCCCGAATTCAGTATCCTTACCAGTGCGTATAATCAATACTGTTGCACTGCCGCTCACTACATGAGTTCCCATCCAGACAGAATTTGTTCGATGCCCTAATGGAGTATCAGGCGGCAGTGTTACTGCTTCCTTTTCCACAGGGAAAGTTTCACCAGTTAAGATTGCTTCGTCAACGAAAAGATCTTTTGATTCCAGAATCAATCCGTCACCAGGAACAAGATCACCGGCATTAAGAATAACAATATCTCCTGGTACAACCTCTTCTATGGGAATTTCCACAGGATTCCCGTCACGAAGCACCACCGCTTTAATCTGTACAATTGAAAGCAATTTTTCTACGGCATTTGAAGCACTGCGTTCCTGCCAAAACCCGAGTAAGCCACTTATAAGGACTATTGAAAAAATGATAAATGCATCAATTGGGTCACGCAGAAAAAACGATAATCCTGTTGCCAAGAGAAGAATTAATATGATAGGACTTCTGAATTGAGATACCAGAAGAGATAATGCATTTAGACGCTTTTTTGGTTTTAGCAGATTAGCACCATAAAGTGTGAGCCGTTTTTTTGCCTCATTTCCTGTCAATCCTTCTTTCGAAGATTCAAGTATCTTGAGCATTTTGCCCGGAGAAATACTCCAAAACGCAGGAGGAACTTGGTTCATCCTGATATTCCTTTCTTAGAAATATTGCCTAACTTATTTATAAGGAGACCAAATACTATTTTGTTACTAAAAATAAAATGATAATAACGCTTAGTACAGATTTTTTTCATTATCTTCCATTTTTCCTTCTATTTTTGTACCCATAAAAATCAATATTATATCCATTAAGTTTTAATTTTTTCAAATGGCTTAAAATCAATAAAAGTAATAAATGCATCTCCACATAGAAATGTCCATTAATTTTTAAATTCTTCTATGCGTTCTTAATTTTAAAATTTATAAATTATCGGTATTAAAAATCTTAATTGAAGTTATTCATAATTTTAATTTTTTCAATTCCTTTTTATATAATTCCCTTATTTTTAAAAATGTTTTCTCATAGAGATTATTTTTGAAATCAGGGAAAGAAGTTAAAAGTGGTTTAAATTTACCTTTTTCATACCATAATGTAATATCTGCATAAACCCCTTTATCTAAATAAATTTTATATCCACCTGGTTTAAATGAAGCAAGAACAACTTTAAAAAAATCCATATAACCTGGATCTATATTAATTTTTCTTTTTCCTTCTGAATCCATAAATTTCTTTTCTATTTCAAATGATATATATTTTATATCAACGATTTTTGCAGGGTCTATTAATTCTTTAAATGAATAAAAAATCCTTTTTATATTTTTGCCCATCTCCTTTTCATAATAATCTGTAAAATTGAAATCAAATACTTCACTTTCATAATCGATTTCACCGATCTTTTCTATAAGATTTTCCTTTAATTTTAAAATTAAATCTTTTTCATTAAAAAATATGCCTGTAAATAATTTAACAGGAATAGGCTTTAAAGGCTCTGCCATTTTATATTTAAACTTTCTAAAAACTTATAAAATTCTTCCTTAGTCAATTTTTTATAAAAACTTCCATCCTTTTTTATTTTATGAAAGTGTTCATCTTTTATATAAATAATTCCATCACCAACATCCTTTGTTATTATAATATGATTCATCATTTCAAATTCAAAGGATTTCTCCCATGCTGAAATAAATTCGTCCTCTTTTACTTTTTCCATTTTTATCTTGTATCTAAACTTTTTGAATCCCTTTTTATTTTTTGTATAAACATATATTTCTTTACCTTTATTTTCTAATATAAAATCATAAGCATTATTTTCAAATTCAAAAATTTCCTTTTCAAGGGGAATTGGTTTATAAATTAAATAACCAATATCACATAAAAATCTTTTATTATCAATTTCTGTTAATATGAGTGTATGAGTATTTTCCCCATAACTTCTATCACATAACAAAAATTCTGATTTAAAACCTATATATTCAAGAAAATTTTTTAAAAAATAAACTAATGAAAAACAGGTTCCTCCTGTTCCTTTTTCAAAAAAATCTTTTATTAAATAATAAGGTGTTCTTAATCTCTTTTCAAAATCCCTTTCTTCTGCATTCCTTAACTTTGTTAAATTCTCATAGGGTATGTTTGAAAAGATAGATAAAATTTTTGAGAGCAAATCTATTTTATTTTCTTCAATTTTTAAATTAAAAAAATCTATAAATTTATTAAATAAAAGAAAATCCTTATCCTTTAAAAGCATTACTCCTTTTTAAAAATTATATTACTTCTTCAAGAATTTGAACTATATGTTTAACCTCTATTTTGTTATTTAACTCTTTGTTTGCATTTGAAAAATTGAAATAGCAATGGGGACAACTTGTTGCAAGGATTTTTGCTCCAAGAGGTATTACCTGCATATTTATTTTTTCCTTTGAAATTTCTGTAAAAAGATGGGGAAGATATGTAACTATTGATGAATTACCTCCACAACATGTAGTTGCTTCTCTTGTAAGTTTAAATTCAAGTAGATTGGAGGTAACGGATTTTAAAACTTCTCTTGGCTCATCATAAATTCCTTCACCCTGTCTTCCAAGATAGCATGGATCATGGTAAACTATTTCTTTATTTATTTTATTTTTAATTTTTATTTTTCCTTCCTCAATTAAATTTTTTAGAAAGACTGTAAAGTGCAAAATTTCTATACTTGTTTTTGTTCTTGGGTATCTTTTTTTCATAAAGGTATAACAATAAGGGCAATTTAAAACAAGTGTATCTATTTTTTCTTCCTTAATTATTTTGTTAATCTTTTTAGCATTTTCTTTGAATTCATCTGTTAATCCTGAAAGGAGATAAGGAGCACCACAGCATTCTTTTTCCATCACAAATTTATAAGGAATAGAAATTTTTTCAAAAAAACTTTCAAAGGATTTTTTAAGTTCCTCTTTTGCTTTTGTTATACAACCAAGAAAAACCCCTATTTCTTTCATGATAGCCCCTCTTTTAAAAGAGAATATATTTTTTCATCATCAAATTCAAATGCTTCTATTGCTTTTGAAGGACATGATGAAATACATGAACCGCAACCAAGACATGCCTCACCTATATAAGATATCCTTTTTCCTTTTTTGATTTTAAATTCAGGTATTTTGAATGGACAGACTGAGATACATATACCGCAACCACTACATTTATCCTCATTCACTTTCACTTTATTTGATGACCTTATCAAAAACGGTAATTTAAATCCCTTTTCTCTTAAAATCTCCCTTATTCTTAAAACAATCTCACCTGTATCAATCTCCATAGGGCAGAAAACCTTACATCTATTGCATGTTATACAGGTAAATGCAAGAGGTGCTGCCTCTAAAAATCCACCTGCAACATATGCAGTCCATGGAATACCTATTCCTCCCATATAAATATATCCCCAATAACCTGTTGTTATTGCATAGACAGGACATTCATACATGCATACACCACATCTAACACATCTTAAAGCCTGTTTTATAATTTCTTCCTTTGCTGCCTCTTTCCTTCCATTATCTAAAAAGATTACATGGAATTCTTCAGGACCATGGGCACCATAAACAACTGTTTTTTCTATATCACCTGTTTTTGAAGGACCTGAAATTATTGAAACATAACTCATTGCATTATATCCTGCATATCTTGCAACAACCTCTGTCAAGATTGAACCATCTCTAAATGTTGGAAGAATTTTTTCTATTCCGACTATTGCAATATGAACAGGTGGTGCATTTGTTACAAATCTTATATTACCTTCATTTTCAAGTAAGAATATAGAACCTGTATCAGCAGTTATTGCATTTGCTCCACTTATACCAATATCTGCTTCAAAATATTTTTCCCTTAAAAATTTCCTTGCAAACTTTACAAGTTTTGGTATATCAGGTGGGAGTTCTTCACCTGCAAGGCGAGAAAATATCTCTGCAACCCTTTCCCTTGAAATATTAACAGCAGGAGCAAGAATATGCATCGGTCTTGATTCTATCAATTGAACTATAAACTCTCCGAGGTCTGTTTCATATACTTTATTTCCCCATTCTTCAAGATGTTTATTTATATGGAGTTCTTCTGAAGTTATTGATTTTGCCTTAACAACAATTTTTCCTGTTCCAACAATTTTTTTAATTATCTCAAGAGCCTCATTTACATCCTTTGCATAATATGCCTTACCCTTTGATTTTTCAACCGATTTCATTGCCTTTTCTATCCAGAAATCAAGATTTGAAATTACTTCATCCTTTATTTTTATCAGTTTTTTCCTTTCCTCTTTAACATAAGGAAATTCTTCAAGGGCTTTATCCCTTGCTTCCCTAAAAGAAGCAATCGCCCTTCTTAAAGCAAGCCTTGTGAATTCATCATAGAGATATTTGTATATCTCTTCCTGAAATTCTGCATATTTTTTATGAACATTTTCCATAATTAACTCCTTAAAGTTTTGAAAAATTATTATATTGAATCTTTAACAAAAAATTCAAATTATACTTGACATTTTATTTTTTTATCTTTATAATAAAAAATTATTTAAGAAGGAGGAAAAGTGAAAAAATTAAAGATTTTTATTCTATGTTCTATTTTTTATTTTCATCTTCATACTGAAAACTATTTTGTTGGGGTTTATTATTATCCTTGGTATGATTATAATAGGCACTGGCAAGACGGATATTTAAGAAAAAAACTTGTAATTTACCAACCTCCTTATTTAGGTGAATATTCTTCAAGAGATTTTAATGTGATTCAAAATCATATAAACTGGTCATTAAATAATGGTATTGATTTCTGGGTTATATCATGGTGGGGTCCGGGAAGCTGGGAAGATTATACAATATTAAATTATATTTCTCCTGCACTTGTGGGAAGCAATTTAAAGTATGCAATCTTTTATGAGTCTACGATATTAAGTCAGCCACCAATCAATTTTGATAACCCGGCTATTTTTAACAAATTTATTTCAGATTTCTTGTATATTGCTCAGAACTATTTCAACAAGCCAAATTATTTATATTACAATGGAAGACCTGTTGTCTTCATTTATTTAACAAGAACATTCACCGGAAACTATTCAGGAGCAATAGATTCTGTAAGAAATCTTTTACAAAATATGGGTTATAATGTATTCTTAGTAGGAGACGAGGTATACTGGGGAACTCCTAATTCTGCAAGGATTTCCTGTTTAGATGCTATAACAAGTTATAACATGCATGGTCCAAGTCAATACGCAGGGTATCCCTCAAATACAAATTTTCTTAAAAATGTCAGTGCAAAATTTAAAGAATATAAAGAGGTAGCAAATTCCTTAGGTGTAAAATTTGTTCCAAATGCAATGCCTGGATTTAATGATAGGGCTGTAAGATTATGGGCAAACCATTATGTAATTCCTGATCAATATAAACAGAATTGGGACCATACAACTACATTCAGGCGTTCTCTTATAACAGCAAGAATACATTTAGACGAAGGTATAAATAGATGGATAATGATCACTTCCTGGAATGAATGGCATGAAGATACACAGATTGAACCAACAATTCTTACTGATACTTGTTCCCAGGATACAAGTCCTTCAGGATATGCTTATACACAGGGCTATACTTATAAAGGTTATGAATTTGATTTATTAAATACTTTAAATTATATTGTTGGTGAAAATGAAAGCATATTATTTTATACGAGTTTTGAAAATGGTGAACCTTTGCCATTTGCTGATTCAATTATTGCAAAAGAATGGGTTGATGGATACGGAAATGCTCCAAATCCAGAAGCAGGTGTGGTTGCGCAGGAGTTTGGGGTTCCTGTTTTTTATGGAAATCGCTATTTAAGAGTTGCAGGAGAGGATATAAGTTCCACACAGAATTCATACTGCAAATATTTGCTTTTTGATATCCCCAATATAACTATTGATGAAGGCACATTTTTAACCTATTTTATCTATCTTTATCAGAAAATCCATCTAATGCTTGGAATAATAACATCTGATGGAATAGAGCTGCAGAATTCAGAATGTATTGATCAAAATGAAGTAAAAATGCATCCAGAACAAAGAACAGAACCTACAGGAAATTGGTGGTATATTGAAGTTGACCTTTATCCCCTTTTGGGTAAAGAAATTGATAAAATTTATTTTGTCTATGATGATAATCCAAATTCAGAAATCGGAAACTACAGATGTTATGTAGATAATGTAACTATTTTAACCAAAAAGACAAACTATGTGAATATTAAAGAGAAAAAGAAATTAAAATTTAGAAGTTATATAATTCATAAGAATATATTTAAAGATATAAAAGGATGTATT
>JBDRZF010000009.1:0-11850 GCA_039803805.1 Caldifarciminota bacterium | reverse complement strand
ATCTACTATTTCTAAATCAAACATATGCCCTGCCAGTAAACTCCCGATTAATTGTGGATTCTCAGGATTTTTTACATTTATTATATATAATCCATGCTGACTAGCAACATAAGCGAGTGAATCATGAACCTCTATAGAGTGGGGGAAAGATGGTATTCTTAAATGACTTATTTTTGATGGATTTGTTCTATCACTAAGATCAATAATAAATATTCCAAATGAATCCGGGTAGTGTTCCCATGTTAAATACCCTATATCTCCAACAACCCAGCCATCTCTCAGGACCACATCAGAAGGCTCAAATTTACCAATATAAATTAAAGTATCCCTTGCTTGAAGAAAGTTTAAAAGAATACACATTATTAAATATATGCGCCATCTTTTCATTTTTCCCTCCTATAATTGCCTTGAAAATAATATGTGCATTGTGTCACTATCTCCATATTACCATCACTTTCAAAATCACCAATTAAAGGTGGTGTAGGTGTAGGAGAATAAAAATAGATTGAATCTTTTACAGAATAAAGCGTATCTGAAAAATTGCCCTTATAGGGTGTAAAACCTGTCCTTTGATTATCCCTCTGAAACATCCTCCAATCCATCTCCTGAGAATATAAAACCTTTATCATTAAAATTAAAAATAACCTTCTCATCCCTTACTCTCCTTTTTTAAATTAAAATTATATATTTTTAAAAATTCAATGTCAAATAAATGTAAAATACCATCAAATTTTGGAATAATAGGAATTTAATGTAATTTTTAAATATTAAATTTCTTTTAAAGCGGAAATTATGTCAAGAATTGCTTTTTTGCCATCTGCAAAAAGCATCAATGTATTTGGTGCTGCAAAGAGTGGATTTGGTATCCCTGCAAAGCCGGGGCTTAAACTTCTTTTTATTACAACAACCGTTTTTGCCTTATCAGCATCAATTATTGGCATTCCAGCAATTGGACATTTTGGATCAGTTCTTGCAAGTGGATTAACAACATCATTTGCACCAAGAACAATTGCAACATCCATTTCGGGCATTAAAGGATTTATTTCATCCATTTCTTTTAACTTATCATAGGGAATATCTGCTTCTGCAAGTAAAACATTCATATGACCGGGCATTCTACCTGCAACTGGATGAATACCAAATAATACCTTTACCCCTCTTGATTCAAGAAGATTTGTTAAATCCCTTACAGCATGCTGGGACTGTGAAACAGCCATACCATATCCCGGAATTATAACAACATTTTTTGCTGAGTCAAGTAATATTGCAACTTCTTCAGGTGTTGTTGATTTTACTCTTCCTGCATATATATCCTGAGTTTCTTTCACAATAACTGCTCCAAATCCACCAAACAGAACATTTGTAAGGGAGCGATTCATTGCCTTACACATGAGGTTTGTCAGAATTATTCCTGATGCGCCAACAAGTGAGCCAGAAATTATTAAGACATTGTTGTTTAAAACAAAGCCGGTTGCTGCTGCTGCGAGCCCTGAATAGGAATTTAAAAGACATATGACCACGGGCATATCAGCCCCACCAATTGGAATAACAAGAAGGACACCAAGAATTGAGGAGAGGATTACAACTCCCCAGTAAAGAAGTGTGATTTGTGGTTTTAATACTAAAAATATTCCAAAGATAAGAGCAAGTATAAAAAGGATAAGATTTAAAAGATGCTGTCCTTTAAAAAGTATTGGTTTTTCCTCAATTATTCCCTGTAATTTTCCTGCAGCAACCATACTTCCCCAGAATGTCACTGCACCAATTATTCCTGATGCAACAGTTGCTATAAGAAATTGATTTGATGGGGATTTTGAAAGATAAATTGATTCAAAAAGTGCTGCACCTGCAACAAGGAGTGATGCACCTCCACCAAATCCGTTTAAAATTCCGACCATCTGTGGCATTGCTGTCATTGGGGTTGTAAGTGCTAAAAAAGTTCCGATTGCTGAACCAACAACAAGTCCTGCAATTATTACTTCAAAACTTACAATTCTTTTATCAAGAAGGGTTACAATTATTGCAAGGAGCATTCCAAAGGCACTTAAAAGATTACCGTTTATAGCAGTTTTTGGATGAGAAAGCATTTTTAAACCAAAAATAAAAAGAACTGCTGCAATAAGATAAATTAAGTTTACAAACCAGGTTGAGCCCATTTTATTCCTTCCTTTTAAACATACCTAACATTCTATGGGTTACAAGATAACCACCAACAACATTTATTGTTGCAAAAACAACTGCTATGAAGGCAAGGATTGTTGTCAAAAGCGTCTGTTTTGAGCCTGCTGAAATTATTGCTCCTATTATTGTTATTCCTGAAATTGCATTTGAACCTGACATAAGCGGAGTATGGAGTATTGGAGGAACCTTTGTTATCACTTCAAAACCAACAAAAATTGCCAGAACAAATATTGTTAATATTATAACAAAACTCTCCATTTTTGCCTCCTAAATTCCCATTATCTCTTTAAATCTCGGACTAAATATTTCACCATCTTTTAAAACAAGTGTATCCCTTATTATTTCGTCTTCAAGGTTTAAATCAATTTTACCTTTTTTAAAAATATATAAAATGAAATTTGTTATATTCTTTGAATACATTTGACTTGCATTGTAAGGAACTAAAGATGGCAAATTCGTTAATCCTATTATTGTTACATCGTATTTTTTAACAATTTTATCAGGTTCGGTTAATTCACAGTTTCCTCCTCTTTCAGAAGCAAGGTCAACAATTACAGAGCCCTGTTTCATCTCCTTTATCATATCTTCTGTTATTAAAACAGGGGCTTTTTTTCCTGGAACAAGGGCTGTTGAAATTACTACATCACTTTCAACAACCATTTTTTTCATCATCTCCCTTTGTTTTCTATAAAATTCTTCACCCATTTCTTTTGCATAACCACCTTTATCTTCTGCTTCTTTTGTCTCAAGACCAATTTCAACAAATTTTGCTCCAAGACTCTCAACTTCTTCTTTAACGGCAGGTCTTATGTCATAAGCGTAAACAACTGCACCAAGTCTTTTTGCAGTTGCAATTGCTTGGAGCCCTGCAACCCCTGCCCCTATCACAAATACTCTTGCAGGTGTTATTGTTCCTGCTGCAGTCATAAGCATTGGAAACATTTTTGGAAGGAAATGCGCAGCCAAAAGTACAGCCTTATAACCTGAAATTGTTGCCATTGATGAGAGGACATCCATATTTTGTGCCCTTGTAATTCTTGGAAGGAGTTCAAGAGAAAATATCAAAATACCTTTTTTTGTTATCCCTTTTATTTCATCATAATTGGTAAAGGGATCAATCATCCCTATGAGAATTTGTTTTTCTCTTAAAAAGGTTAAATCCGGTGGTTTTCTTATACAAACTATTATATCGCATTCATCATAAATCCTTTTTCTTTCGCAAATTTCTGCCCCCTTTTCTTTATACATTTCATCAAAAAATCCTGCGTCATTCCCAGCATTTTCCTCTATAAATACTTCTATCCCTGCCTTTTTGAGAATCGAAACAGAATCAGGAATTATTGATACTCTTTTTTCTCCTTCAATTTTTTCTTTTAAAACACCTAATTTCATATTCCCTCCTAAAAAGTTATAAATTATAAAGAAAGTTTATTTTATTTGAAAAATAAGTAGGGTTTAATTTAAAATTATATTTTATCTAACATAAAAAGAGAATTAAAATGTTTTATCTTTTTTATATTTTTTTGTTTGTCCCTTTGGTTTTGTGTTTTATAGTTTTTGGGACATACAAATTATGGCTTCTTTATCTTTATAAAAAGGGCAGGAAAAGGGAAATTCCCTCTTATTCTTTAGATTTTTATCCTTTTGTTACAATTCAAATTCCTGTTTATAATGAATATAATGTTATAGAAAGAATAATAAAAAGTGCCACAAATTTAAATTATCCAAAAGATAGATTTGAGATTCAAATACTTGATGATTCTACTGATGAAACGAAGTATTTAATTGATGAGATTGTTGAGGAAAAAAGAAAGGAAGGATTTAATATTGAAGTTATAAGAAGAGAAAAAAGGAATGGTTATAAGGCTGGTGCTTTAAAAAATGGTTTAAAATATGCAAAGGGTGAATTTATTGCTATATTTGATGCTGATTTTATAATTCCTCCTGATTTTCTTATCAAAACATTACCATTTTTTAAAGATAAAAATGTTGGATTGGTTCAGGCAAGATGGGGATTTTTAAATGAAAAAGAAAATAAATTAGCGAAAATCCAGTCAATTACTCTTAATACACATTTTATAATTGAACATGATTCAAAATTTAAAAATGGTTATTTCTTCAATTTTAATGGGACAGCAGGAATATGGAGAAAAGAAGCAATAATAGATGCAGGAAACTGGCAGTGTGATACCCTTGCAGAGGATCTTGATTTATCAGTAAGAGCCTATTTAAAGGGATGGAAATTTATATTTTTAAGTGATTTAATATGTTTTTCAGAACTTCCCTCTGATTTTAATTCTTTTGCAACTCAACAGTTTAGATGGACAAAGGGGACTACTGAGGTTTGTTTAAAACTTTTTAAAAGTATAATAAAATCAAATATAAAACTTGATGATAAAATAAATATACTTTTGCATCTTTCTTCTCCTTTCTTATATGTTGCAAATTTCCTTTTATTTTTAATCCTCTGGCCACTTTCACATTTTTCTCCTCTTTTATTTGGAATACTTGCTCTATTTTTTGGGTTTGCCAATATTTATAATATGTTCACAGTTGATGAAATAATTCATCAAAATAAACCCCTAAAAGAAAGAATAAGTGATATGCTTTATTTGATTTTTATATTTTCTGGTTTTTCTATAAAGGGAACAATTGCTGTATTAGAGGCAATTTTTAAGAAAAAGACACCATTTGAAAGGACACCAAAAAAGGGTAATCAAAAGAAAAAATATTTAGTCAGAAGTAAAAATTATCTTGAACTTTTAAATTTTGTTTACTGGATTTTTGTTGTTCCCCTTGCCATAAAATTAAAATGTTTTGGAATCTTACCATGGCTATTACTTTTTGCAACAGGTTCTCTTTATTTCTTTTATGCTTCGAATTTAAATTTAAAGAATTAAATTTTTGCCTTTTTTAAATGCTTCAAGATTTACATAAATTAAGTTCTGGGGTATATTTTTTTTAATCGCTTCCTCCCATATTTTTTCTTCAAAAGGAAGGAATTTTGATAAAAATCCTAAAAGTAAAATATTTGCGCTTCTTGGTTCTCCTATTTCTTCAGCAATTTTTAATGCAGGAATTATATATAGATTTTTTGTTATATTTTTTAAATTTTCTTCTATTCTTTCAGGATACTGGTCAAGTCCTAAGGAAACAAGAGGTGGCACAATTTCAAGGTCATTAACTATTATTACAGGTTCATCTTTTTTTAAATAGTGAACCCATCTTAAAGTTTCTGCTTTTTCAAAGGAGAGAAGAAAATCACATTTACCCTTTTCAATTAAAGGTGAATAAATTTTTTCGCCAATCCTTATATGGGATACAACACTTCCACCTCTTTGAGACATTCCATGAACTTCACTTTTTTTAACATCAAATCCTGATTCCATCCCTGCTATTGCAAGTATTTCAGAGGTTAAAATTATTCCCTGTCCACCTACACCACATATAATAATATTAAATTCTTTCATTCTATTGCCTCCACAGGACAAACCTGGGAACAAAGCCCACATCCTACACATAAAAGAGAAGATATAAAAGCCTTACCATTTACCATTGAAATTGCAGGGCATCCAAGTCTTATACATGCTTTACATTTTTCACCAAGACATTTTTCTTCTATTACTTTTCTCTTTTTTTCTCTTTTAAATCTTTCCCTTGCCTCTTTTAAAAGGGCACATGGTGCTTTTGAAATAACAACTGCAGGTTTTTCACTTTCCATTGCATTCTTTATTGTTTTTAAAGTATTTTTTAAATCGTATGGATTAATCTCATAAACTTCTTCAATTCCACATGCTCTTGCTAATTCAACAAGATTAATTTCTTTGGTTTTTTCTCCTTTTGCAGTAATACCTGTTCCTGGATGGTTTTGGTGTCCTGTCATTGCAGTTGTTCTATTATCAAGTATTATAACTGTTACACTTCCCTTATTATAAGCAATGTCTATAAGTCCTGTTATACCAGAATGGATAAATGTTGAATCTCCGATAACTGCGACAAGTCTCTTTGAAAATTTTTTACCCAATGCTTTTTCAAAACCAAAGGCATTACCTATTGATGCACCCATGCATATACATGTGTCCATTGCATTATGGGGAGGTAATGCACCAAGTGTATAACACCCTATATCACCTGTAACTACTGCTTTAAGTTTTGAAAGTGTATAAAATACTCCTGTATGGGGACAACCAGGACAAAGTTGAGGTGGTCTTCTTACCGATTTTAAAGGTTCTGGATGAGGAAGTTCCTCATTTTTTAATGATTTTCTCACAATTTCAGGAGATAATTCATCACATAAAGGTATATATTTTTTGCCTTCAACATTATAACCTAAAATTTTTATTTCCTCTTCAATAAAAGGTTCATTTTCTTCCACAACTATAACTTTTTTTACATTTTTTATGAATTCCTTAAAAAGTTCTTCAGGAAAAGGGAAAGGCATACCCAGTTTTAAAATCCATGCCTCAGGGAAAACTTCTTTTGCATAATTATAAGAAATTCCAGATGTGACAATTCCAAATTCATTTTTACCTTTCTCAATTCTATTAAGAGATGTTTCTGAAGAAAATCTTTTTAATTTTAACAGTTTTTCTTCAAGAATACTATGCCTTATTTTTGCATGGGCAGGTAGAACTACAAATTGTTGAATATTTTTACTATAATTTTTTAAAGGAACTTCTTCTCTTTCTCCAACTTTAACAACTCCTTTTGTATGAGAGATTCTTGTTGTCATTCTAAAAAGCACAGGGATTTCAAATTCTTCTGAAATTTCAAAGGCAATCTTTACAAAGTCATGGGCTTCCTGAGCATCTGAAGGCTCTATAAGTGGAACCTTTGCAAATTTTGCATATCTTCTATTATCCTGTTCATTCTGTGAAGAATGCATTCCAGGGTCATCACATGTGACAATTACAAAACCCCCTTTAACACCTGTATAGGCAGATGAAAAAAATGGGTCAGCAGCAACATTTAATCCTACGTGTTTCATTGAAACAATACTTCTTGCACCTGCTATTGCTGCACCAAAGGCAACTTCAAAAGCCACTTTCTCATTTGGTGACCATTCTGCATCTATTTCAGGATATTTTGCTAAGTTTTCAAGAATCTCTGTTGAAGGTGTTCCGGGATAGGCACATGCAACCTTTAAACCTGCTTCCCAAGCACCTCTTGCAAGTGCTTCATTTCCTGATAAAAGCAATTTCATTTTGTCTCCTTTTGAGTTTTAAATTATAATTAAAAACTCAATTATGAATAAAATAAGAGAAATAATTGAAAAAGAGAAAATTGAATTTGTAGATGTTCTTTATACTGATCTTTTAGGGATAACAAGAAAGGTTTCTTTTCCAGTATCTTACTTTGATAAGTTTGCGAAAGATGGAATAGGTATTGATGGTTCATCTGTACCGGGATTTAAGGAAGTTAGTGAAAGCGATATGAGACTCATAATGGATGAAAAGAAATTTTTTATAGACCCTTTAAGTGAAAGAAAAAAATTATGCATAATTGGCTGTTTATATCTTGGAAGAGAGGAAAGGGTTTTTGAAGACTCACCAAGATATATCTTATTAAAGGCAATTGATTATTTAAAGAAAAATAATATTGCGGATAATGCATATTTTCTCCCGGAGATAGAGTTTTATATATTTGATAAAATTGAATATAAAAGTGAAACACTTGAAAGTTTTTATAAAATAGAAGCAAGGGAAAAATTTTCTCATAGAGGTTATCATATCACTTCGCCTTTTGATAAATTTGACGAATTCAGAGAGAAAGCATGTCACTATATAGAGAAAACAGGAATTAGGGTTAAATATCATCATCACGAGGTTGGCAGGTTTTGCCAAGGTGAAATAGAGATAGATTTTTCAGATGCTCTTGATACTGCTGATAATATTTTAATAGTTAAGTATATTTTGAAAAAACTTGCTGAAAAAGAGGGAATTTTTATAACATTTATGCCAAAACCTTTGCATAATGAACCAGGTAATGGATTACACCTTCATCAATTTCTTGAAAAGGATGGAAAATCCATTTTTTCTGATCCTCAGGATCATTTAGGGCTTTCTAAAGAAGGAAAGCATTATATAGGTGGTATTCTAAAACACGCAAGGGCACTTTCTGCTTTTACAAATCCAAGCACAAATTCCTATAAAAGATTAATTGGAGGTTTTGAGGCACCAAGCAAAGTTTCCTACTCAATAGCAAATAGGACCACTATGATAAGGATCCCCGGATATATAAGTAAAAAAGAAATGAGAATAGAAATTCGTTCTCCTGATGCCACTTTTAATCCTTACTTAGGTATAGCCGCGATAATTATGGCTGGAGTTGATGGTATAGAAAAAGAAATTGAACCAGGTGAACCAGTTACCGAAGACTTAGAGAAGAAAACTTCTATCTCCTTACACTCTCTTCCTCTTTCCCTTGAAGAAGCCCTTATGGAACTTGAAAGAGACAATGAATTCCTTTTAAAAGGAGAAGTATTTAATAAGGAATTGATTTATAAATGGATAAATTTGAAAAGAAAAGAAATTGAAGAAGTTGAGAAAAGACCTCATCCTTACGAATTTTTACTTTATTTCTAATGGAATTTAAAGAAGGCAAACTACCTCCTGATTTTTTAAGTGAAGTTTTAAATATTTTACCCCCTGTAAAGAAGGAAATAAAAATAGGACCAAAAATAGGAGGCGATGCTGCTATTATTGAATTTAAAGATTTATATCTAATAGTTTCTCAGGATCCCATAACATTTACAGAAAAAGAAATAGGATATTACGGAGTTATTGTTAATGCAAATGATGTTGCAGTTATGGGTGCAAAACCCCTTTATTTCCTTTTCACACTTCTTTTACCAAAAGGATTTCATAAAGAAAATATAAAGAGGATATTTAAAGAAGTTAAAGATGTTTGTAAAAAATTAAATATTCAAGTTATTGGTGGACATACTGAAATAACCCCTCGTCTTAAAAAAATAATACTTTCTGGAACAATGATAGGTATAAGGGAAAAAGAAAAGGGGCTTTTCCCCAAAAAGGTTAATATGGGTGATTTTTTATTTTGTATAAAAGAAGTCCCTATTGAAGGTGTTTCAATAATAGCAAAAGAAAAAAAGGAAATCGTTAAAAATATAATAGGAGAGAAAAAGTTGAATAAGTTTTTAAAATATAATATAAAACCGGGGATAAGTGTTGTTAAAGAGGCAATTTTAATTTCTGAATTTAAAGGGACGCTTGCAATGCATGACCCCACAGAGGGTGGAATAATAAATGGAATATGGGAATTCTGTGAATTTTTGAATAAAGGTATAATTGTTTACGGAGATAAAATTCCTGTTGTGAAAGGGTTTGAAAAAGTTTTTGAATATTTTAATATAGACCCATTAAAAACAATTTCTTCTGGCTCTCTCCTTGTAGCAATTAAAAAGGGATATGAAAAGAATTTTGAACTTTTTTGTAAAAAAAGAAAGGTAAAATCAACTTTAATTGGAATGTTTAAAAATTTGAATGAGGGAAGATATATATTAAAAAAAGATAGGAAAGTTGAAATATTGCCGTGTCAGGATGATATTTCAAAGATATTTTAAAAAATAAGTCATTTTTCTTTATAATTAAAGATTTAAAAGGAGTAATAATATGAAGGAGAAAGAATTAAAACCACTGAAAGAATATTCAATAGAGGATATATGGGGATTTTATTCAAATAAGTATAAAGGTCTTGTTGTGCTTATGAAAGAGGCGAGGAGAGTTTTACTTCAACTCCAAATTGAAGAAATTGAGTTTCCCGGAGAAAAAGCGGTTCTTCATGCTGTTAAGAATTATAGAGAAAAGAAAATAAAGGTAGTGGAAGAAAGATGAGGATAGTTCTGGGTGTTACAGGTTCTGTGGCAGCCTTTAAATCTTTAGAAATTGGGAGGCTTTTTATAAAAAATGGAATAAAGGTTATACCTGTTTTAACAGAAAATGCTTTAAATTTTGTTGGTAAAGATTCTTTTGAATCCCTTTTCCATGAAGAAGTTTATTGCAAACTTTTTTCTCCCCATATTTGTCAAAAAGAACCAGTTCATATAAAAATCCTGAAAGATGTTGACGCAATTGTTGTTGCACCATGCACTGCAAATATGATAGGTAAATTTGCAAATGGTATTGCAGATGATCTTCTCTCAACTATTCTTTTGGCAAGTAAAGTTCAGGTTTTTATTGCTCCTGCAATGCATGAAGATTTATGGACAAGTGATATTGTTGAAGAAAATGTTAGAAAATTGAGAAATAAAGGGGTAATATTTATAGGCCCTGAAGAAGGGGAACTTTCAGATTTAAAAATTGGCAAGGGGAGAATGAGTGAGCCAGAAAAAGTATTCAAAGAAGTTTATGAATTTTTGAAAATGAGAGAAAAATTTAAGAATAAAAAATTACTTCTTGTTTTTGGAAGAACTGAAGAAGATATTGATAGTGTGAGAGTTATAACAAATAAAAGTTCTGGTAAGATGGGTAAAGCCTTGTTTGATGCTGCTTTAAAGATGGGGTTTGAAATATCAATAATAAAAGGTAAGACTGATTTTGAGTTTGAATTTAAAAGATTAAAAGAGGTAAGAACTGCTAATGAGATGTTTGAAAAAATAAAGGAGGAAATTTTAAATTTTAAACCAGATTTATTTATAATGAATGCAGCAGTGAGTGACTTTATTCCTTCAGTAAAAGAGGAAAGCAAGATTAAGAGAGAAGAAAGGGAAAGAAATATTTCTTTAAAACCCAATATAGATATACTCAAAGAAATCTCTAATTATAAGGACGAAAAAATGGTTTTTGTTGGTTTTGCTCTTGAAGATAAAGATATTTTTGAGAATGCAAAAAAGAAATTATACGAAAAAAAACTTGACATGATTGTTTTAAATACTCCATCATCCATAGGAAGTGATTTTACAAAAATATGGATTTTGAGAAAGGATGGAGATATTAAAGAATTCCCTTTTCTTTCAAAAAAAGAAGCAAGTTTAAAAATTTTTGAGGAAATATTTGATGTCTTTAAAGAAATTCTTTAAATTTCTAAGTGAAGTATATGGAGAAAAGGAAATTTTTGTAGATAAGTTTGTGTCAAAAGAAAAAATTTTAGCAGAATTAGAAAAAGAGTGTAAAAAATGTGAAAAATGTATTCTTTCAAAGACAAGAAAAAATGTTGTTTTTGGTAATGGTAATCCCTATTCAGAATTCTTAATTGTAGGAGAAGCACCCGGTGAAGAAGAAGATAAAATAGGTATTCCTTTTGTTGGAAGAGCAGGTAGGAAATTAACAGAAGTTCTTTTGAAATATGGAATAGAAAGAGAAAAAATTTATATTACAAATACAATAAAATGTAGACCCCCTGAAAATAGGGAACCAAGACCAAATGAATTGAAAGAATGTTTTTATTATTTAAAAAAAGAGATTGAGATAATCTCCCCAAAAATAATTTTATGTTTGGGAAGATATGCACTTATGATGATTTTAGGTGAAGATAAGAAGATTTCTGAATTAAGAAAAGGTGAATATGAAAAATTTGGTGCAAAAGTTTTCGTTACCTATCATCCCTCTGCAATTTTAAGGAAACCTGAACTTACTTCCCTTTTTGAAGAAGATATTGAAAGGGTTTCAAAACTAATTTTTAAATGAAAATAAAAATCCTTTTTTAGGAGAT
>JBDRZF010000008.1:0-12774 GCA_039803805.1 Caldifarciminota bacterium | reverse complement strand
CTTTTATAACCTTTCTTTCTGTTTTATCAGCAAAAGGAAATTTGGGAAACATAAAGCCAATTCAATGTGTTCTGATTCTCTCTTTACCAATTTCTGATATGATATGGGTTGTTTTAAGAAGAATTTTTTATAAAAAGAGCATATTTGATCCTGATTTACTTCATCTTCATTATAGAATTTTAAAGAAATTAAAGTCCCAAAGGAAATCCCTTTTAATTCTCGTGATTCTTTCAATTATTTTCTCCCTTGAAGCAGTTATTTTTGAAAGATTATATGATTATATTTTATTTATTATTTTCTGGATAAATTTTTTAATTGTTGGATTTATGGATAGAATTTTTAAATAAAATAAAAATTGACAAAATGAGAAATTTCTTGTATAATATAAATTCTTTAAATCCTTCTTTTGCGGGAGTAGCTCAGCCGGTAGAGCGCTACCTTGCCAAGGTAGGGGTCGCGGGTTCAAATCCCGTCTCCCGCTTTTTGAGAATATGTTTGATTCCCATAAGTTAAGAGAATCCTATTTAAAATTTTTTGAGGAAAAGGGGCATAAAATTGTTCCTTCTTCTTCACTTATTCCAAAGGATGACCCCACCCTTTTATTTACAACTGCTGGGATGGTTCAATTTAAACCATATTATTCTGGTGCAGTCCCACCACCTTTTAGAAGGGCAGCAAGTTGCCAGAAATGTTTGAGGGTTACAGATTTAGAGAAGGTTGGTAAGACTTTAAGACATCATACTTTCTTTGAAATGCTTGGTAATTTTTCTTTTGGTGATTATTTTAAAGAAGAAGCAATAGAATGGGCATGGGAATTTTTAATAGAAGTTCTTGGTATGGATAAAGAAAGACTTTTTGTTTCAGTTTATTATGAAGATGAAGAATCTTTTAAAATATGGAATAAAAAAATAGGTTTAGATGAGAAAAGAATTTACAAACTTGGTAAGGAGGATAATTTCTGGGGACCTGCTGGGAAAACGGGTGCATGCGGTCCATCAACTGAAATATATTATGATTTAGGAGAAGAATTTGGATGTGGAAAAGAGAGTTGCGCTCCTGGATGTGATTGTGATAGATTTATGGAATTCTGGAATATTGTATTTCCTCAATATGATATGCAGGAAGACGGAACCTTATTACCTTTAAAAAATAGGGGAGTTGATACAGGAATGGGGCTTGAGAGGACTTTACTTATATTACAAGATAAAAAATCAAACTATGAAACAGATGTATTTTATCCAATAATAAAAGAACTTGAGAAGATATTCAATAGACCCTATAGAAGTGCAAAAATTCCCTTTAATGTAATTGCTGATCATGTGAGAGCATTAACATTTGCAATAAGTGATGGTGTTTATCCTTCAAATTTTGGAAGGGGTTATGTTTTAAGGAAGATTTTGAGAAGAGCATTAAGGTTTTCTCAAAAATTTGAATTTGAGGAGCCATTTTTATATAAACTTGTTCCATCAGTTGCAAAGATATTTGAAAATGTATATCCTGAAGTTTATGAAAAGAAGGAATTTGCCGGTGTTTTAATTAAATCCGAAGAAGAAAGATTTTTAAATACCCTTTCAAAGAATTTAGTTTATTTAAGAGAAGTTATTGAAATTTCAAAAAATAAAGGAATAATTGAAGGTAAAGATGTTTTTAAACTTTATGATACATACGGATTTCCAGTTGATTTTATTGAAGAATATGCAGAGGATGAGGATTTAAAACTTGATATTAAAGGATTTGAGGAAGAACTTCAAAGGCAAAGGGAAATTTCAAAAAAAGAGGAAGCATTTGTTGATTTAGGTGGGAAATGGATAGTTTTTAAAGAATTAAAGACCGAGTTTGTTGGATATTATTTAAATGAATGTGAGGCAGAAATAATAAAGTATAGGGAGAGAAAAGATGGTAAATACGAAATTGTTCTTGATAAAACTCCTTTTTATCCAGAAGGAGGTGGACAGATAGGGGATAGTGGAATTTTAGAAAATGATGGATTTTTATTTATTGTGAATGACACAAAATGGTTTTTTGATGATATAGTCCATATTGGAGAATTAAAAAAAGGTAAAATTGAAAATATTAAAGTTAAGGCAAAAATTGATTTAAATAAAAGGTCAGGATGTAAGAGGGCTCACACTGCAACCCATCTTTTACATAATACTTTAAGAGAGTTTCTTGGTGAGCATGTAAGACAGGAAGGCTCTGTTGTAGAACCTGATAGATTAAGGTTTGATTTTACTCATTTTGAAAAAATAAGTGAAAATATTTTAAAGAAAATTGAGAATTATATTAATGAAAAAATAAGAGAAAACAGAAAAGTTAATTGGGAATATAAGAAATTTAAGGAAGCAAAAGAAGAAGGGGCAATCGCCCTTTTTGTAGAAAAATACGGTGAGATTGTAAGGGTTGTTGAAATTGAGGGATTTTCAAAGGAACTCTGTGGGGGACCACATGTGAATTTTACAGGGGAAATAGGTTTGTTTAAAATAATAAAAGAGGAGGGAATTGGAGGGGGTATAAGAAGAATAGAGGCTTTTACAGGAGAAAAAGCATTTGAATTTTTCCAGGAAAGAGATAGAATAGTTAAAGAATTGTCCCAAATTTTTGTTTCACCTGCTGAAAACCTTATTTCTAAATTGGAAAAATTTAAGAAGGAAAAGGATGAGATTGAAAAAGAAAAAGAAAGAATTGAAGAAATACTTGCTCAAAAAGTTTTTGAAAGTTTAAATCCAATAAAAATCAAGGATTTTGAAATTTATATAGAAAATTTGCCTTTCCTCAATTTAAAAACCCTGAAAAAGGTTTCTGACAGAATATTCTTGAAAAATAAAGAAAAAAAATTTTCTTTTTTAATTGGTGAGGAAAAGGGGAGGGTGGTATTTTTTACAAGAATTGGTAAGGAATTAATTCCTTATATAAAAGCAAAAGAAATTGTAAAGAAATTCTGTGATTTTACAGGTGCAAAAGGGGGTGGAGATGAAGAAAAAGGTGAAGGGGGTGGAGGAGATAGGAATAAGATAAAAGAGGGAATTGAAATTCTTATTGAAAAAATAAGAGAAAGAATAAAATGATAGACCTTGATTCTCTTTTAAAGGACAATGAAGTTTTAAGTTATATAAATGCTGCTGATAAACACCTTGAAGCTCTTGGTTATACAGAACATGGTTTAAGGCATGCTACCTATGTAGCAAAAGTGGCAGGAGAAATTTTGAGAAAACTCTCTTATGATGAAAGAACCTGTAAGATTGCGGAATTCGCCGGTCTTTTACATGATATAGGGAATGCAATTAATAGAGATAAGCATGCTTTAACAGGTGCATTGCTTGCTTATAATTTGCTTTTGAGAAAAGGGCTCAATTTAGAAGATGCTTTAGAAGTTGCGATGGCTATAGGTAATCACCATGAGGAGGAAGGAATGCCTGTTTCACCTGCATGTGCTGCTTTAATAATAGCAGATAAATCAGATGTTCATAGAGAAAGGGTAAGGGAGAGAAAAGATATTAAAAATGATATTCATGATAGAGTTAATTATTCTGCAAAATCTTCAAGAGTAATAGTTTATCCCAAGAGAAAAAAATTAACTTTTGATATTGAAATTGATACAAAGATATCACCTGTTTTTGAATATTTTGAAATTTTTATGGAAAGGATGCTTATAGCATCAAAAGCATCAAAATATCTTGGTTTAAAATTTGAATTAATTATAAATGGAACAAAAATGCTTTAGGAGGATTATATGGAACTTTTAGAATTAAAAGAGAAAAAGATGCAGGAATTAATAGAGATAGCAAAAGAGATGGGGATAAAAGCCCCGGGCAGTATGAAGAAAGAAGAGCTTGTTTATGAGATAATGAAGCAGATGGCTAAAAAGGAAGGTGCTGATTTTAGAGAGGGAATACTTGAAATTCATCCAGAAGGTTATGGTTTTTTAAGATCCCCTAAAAATAACTATCTTCAAGGACCAGAGGATGTTTATGTTTCCCTTTCGCAGATAAAAAGATTTAATTTAAGAACAGGTGATAGGGTTGCCGGTCTTATAAAAGTTCCAACTGAAATGGATGGTAAGTATCCTGCACTTGTTAAGATTGAGAGTATAAATGGAAGATCACCAGAAGAAATAAAGAAAAGACCTTTCTTTGACGATCTAATACCTTTCTTTCCAGAGGAAAAGTTCAAACTTGAAAGGGAAGGGGAAGAGAATTTTTCAATGAGGGTTGTTGATTTATTTACTCCGATTGGTAAAGGTCAAAGGGGACTTATTGTTTCCCCTCCAAGGGCTGGAAAAACTGTTTTGCTTCAAGAAATCGCAAAGAGCATAAAGAAGAATCATCCAGAAGTTTATTTAATTATTCTTTTAATTGATGAAAGACCTGAAGAGGTTACTGATTGGAAAAGAAAAGTTGATGCTGAAATAATAAGTTCTACCTTTGATGAACCTGCTGAAAGACATGCTCAGGTATCACAGATTGTATTAGAGAAAGCAAAAAGAATGGTAGAACTTGGAGAGGATGTTGCAATTTTACTTGATTCTCTAACAAGGATGACAAGAGCATATAATGTCTTAGCCCCCCATTCAGGTAGGACAATGTCAGGAGGTCTTGATGCAACAGCACTTCATATGCCAAAAAAGTTCTTTGGCTCAGCAAGAAACATTGAAAATGGCGGAAGTTTAACAATAATTGCAACATGTTTAATAGAAACAGGTTCAAGAATGGATGATGTAATTTATGAAGAATTTAAAGGAACAGGAAATATGGAAATAATTCTTGATAGAAGACTTTCTGATAAGAGAATTTTCCCTGCAATGGATTTAAAAAGGTCTGGAACAAGAAGGGAAGAACTTTTACTCCCCCAGAATGTTTTAAATAAAATATGGGTATTGAGAAAAATACTTTCTGATATGGCACCGGATGAGGCAATGGAATTTTTGCTTCAAAAAATGAAACTTTATAAAACAAATGAAGAATTTTTAAAAGCAATGACAGAGAGTAAATTTTAAAATGGAAGAGAAAGTTTTTATATGTGGAAAATGGGTTGATGGTAAAGAATATTTTGAGGTAAGACATCCCTATGATGGAAAAACTCTTTGGAAATTTCCATCTTTAAAAGAAGAGGATGTAAATAGGGCTATTGAATTTCTTGAAAAAAATAAAAAAATATTGAAAGAGATGCCAAAATATAAAAGGGCAGAAATTCTTGAAAATGCAAAAAACATAATTGAGAAAAAAAAGGAAGAATTTGCGAAAACTATTTCCCTTGAATGTGGTAAAACAATCAAAGAAGCCCGTTTAGAAGTAGAAAGGGGAATTGAAACACTTATATATTCTTTTATTGAGACGAAAAATTATAAAGAAGAGGTTGTGCCATTTGATTCCTCAAGATTTGGTGAAAAAAGAATAGGATTTTATATAAGGGAACCACTGGGAGTTGTTGGAATTATAACACCTTTTAATTTTCCGTTGAATCTTGCATTACATAAAATAGCACCTGCAATAGGTTGTGGGAACTCCATTGTATTTAAGCCTGCAAGTTATACTCCAAAAGTTGGGAAAATGATTGTTGAAACACTTCTTGAAGCAGGTTTACCTCCTGAATGTATTGCTTTTTTAACAGGTTCAGGGAGTGTTGTAGGTGAGAGTATTGTTAAAAATGATTATGTTAAGAAAATAAGTTTTACAGGTTCCCTTGAAGTAGGAGAAAGAATATCACAGATTGCAAAGATGAAAAGGATTACACTTGAACTTGGTTCAAATTCTGCCTGTATTGTCTTTAAAGATGCTGAATGGGAAAAATATCTTGAAAGGATGGTAAGAGGTGCTTATGCTCTTGCAGGACAGGTATGTATATCAGTTCAAAGAATTTATGTTGAAGAAGAAATTTACGAAGAATTCTGTGATAAATATCTTGAAAAAGTTAAAACTTTAAAGGTAGGTGACCCCCTTAAAGAGGATACTGATGTAGGTCCTATGATAGATGAGGCGAGTGCAATAAGGGCGCAAGAATGGCTTAAAGAGGCAGAAGAAAATGGAGCGGAAATTTTGCCAGAAATAAAAAGAGAAGGAAGTATTTTATATCCCTGCATTGTAAAGAATGCAAGGGAAGATTTGAAAGTTTGTCAAAAAGAAGCCTTTGCCCCTTTGGTTGTTATAAATACCTTTAAAGATGAGGATGAAGCAATATTTAAAGTAAATAATTCAATTTATGGTCTTCAATGCGGAATATTTACAAAAGATATAAAGAGGGCATTTAAATTTTTTAAAGAAATAGAAGTAGGAGGTGTAATTATAAATGATGTTCCTACCTATAGAGTGGATCTTATGCCATATGGAGGAGTTAAGGGAAGTGGAGTTGGAAGAGAAGGCCCCCATTTTGCCTTTAATGAATTTTCAGAAATAAAACTTATTGTATTTAATCTGGATTAATTTATCTTAAATAAACTATCTTTTCAAATTTTCTATATTTTCCATTTCTGTAAAAAATAAAATATGTTCCCTGTGCCAAATCTTTTGGTTCCCAGAGAATTTTGTAAATTCCCCTCCTTTTTATTCCAGAAAATATTTCTTTTATTTTTGAACCATTTATAGAATAAACTTTTATTTCCACATTTCCATCCTTTTCAAGTCCAAAAGAAATCTCAAAGGATTTATTTGAAATATACCTGTTCAATTTAAAGAAATTCTTTATGATTTTATCTCTTTTTGAAATATTAACCAATTTCTTTATAACAAATGTACTGTCACTTTCATCAAATCCAGTGTTATCATCTTTATCATAAGCAACAATTTTTATAAGACACTTTTCTGCATGTGTATCTGGGGCTTGCCATTCAAATAATGAATCATTTCCAATTATTCTTGTAATCTGGGTATAAGTCTGTCCTGAATCAAGGGAAAGATAAATCTTTAAGGACTCAACCTTTATATTATCCTCTGAAAACCATTTTATTGTGTCAATCGTATTTGCGTCTATTGTATCTCCTCCATTTGGATAAATAACCATAACCTCTGGTGGGTAAATATCTTTTATTCTGAAGAAATTGTCTGATAAATCAAAACTATAATTTCCCCATTCATCCCACGCCTTTATCCTAACAAGAGAGCTCTCAGACGAAATTTCAGGTACATTCCAGACAAAAATTGTTTCAGAGGGAGAAGGATGTGATAAAATTTCCCATGTATTTCCACCATCATAGGAATATTCAAGAATTAATGAGTCAATTTGAACATTGTCATTTGCATTCCATCTTATTGTTTCCTCCTCACCTATATAAAATACTTCTCCACCATTTGGATAAATTACATGAACATTTGGAGGAACAAGATCTGATAAAAAGTGAGCAGCATAAATATCCCAGTTATATCCATTTAATTTCTGCCATATAATCCATATATTTCCATTTGCATCACATTTTGCTTTTGGGAAAAAGTCAATTAATGTATCCTGTGTTATCTGGAACGAGTCTCTCCATGCTCCGTCTTTATAATATTTCGCAAATATTTCCCAGTTTCCTGTTCTATTGCTCTGCCATATACACCATAAATAACCATCTCTATCAACAACAAGGAACGGTTTTTCATCCCTTGCTGGATGTCTTACTACAGGTCTTACAGGTGACCAGGTTGTTCCATCAAAATGACTTTCATATATATCAGGATTCCCATTTCTAAATGTTGTCCATGCTATCCATATATTCCCGTCTCCTGTAACTGCAATTGTGGGGTCATAATCCTGAGCAGGATTACTCGTAATTCTTCTTAAATTTTCCCAACTTCCTGTAATTGGGTTATATTTTTTTACATATATATTCTTATTATTTTGATATCTCTCACTTGTCCATGCACACCAGGCAAATCCGCTGCTATCAACAGCAAGAACAGGTTGATAATCATTTGCAGAATCTATTGTAACGGCAAATGTAGGGTACCAGGAACCATTCTGGTAATATCTACAATATATATCAGCATTTAGATGATACCACCTTTCATACACACACCATATTCTTCCCGAACCATCAGTTATCATTGAAGGATAAATATCATCACATGTTTTTGAACTTATTTCAAAGGAGGAGGACCATCCATTTTCATAATATGTTCCAAAAATATTGTAATGTCTTCCATATGCTCTTGCCCATGAAAGCCAAATTCTTCCTGTATTATCATTTGTAATTGAAGGGAACCAATCCCAATAAAGATAAGGGTCAATTACCTGTTCATTTGACCATCCGGAAGAAGTTCTGTACCTCACAAATATTTCAGTTCTTCCATTTGTAGTTGATCTTCCTGAAACCCAAGCAACCCATATTCTGTTTTGGTTATCTATTGTCATAGATGGATAACCATCAGTTTCAGAATGAGTTGTAACAGGTTCTATCTGGATTAAAGGGGGTTGTTGAAGCAAGCAGTTTTTTCCATTATTAAATCCAGGATATAAAAATTCGTCTTTTTTAAAGGATTGTCTTGGTTTTAAAGTAGGGTCCCCGCATATTGACATTCCATAAAACCATTCAACACTTGATGTCCCATGCTGAATGAACCATGATTTAAAAGCCTGTCCTATAGTCTGTCCCTGTCCCAACGGACCATAAAAATCATCAAAATAAAGCATACTTCCAACTTTTGTGCTCCCTATAGCAAGGATTCCATAATCGTAATTAAATAAAAAGCAACCTGCAAGATAGTCATGCTCAACAAATCTAACAGCACTACAGGCAAAGAAATTTATAAATAGAAAATGGGGGCATATAACCCAGTCTTCAAAATTAAAAACTGTTCCTGCATAACCAGAAGTATTTTTAAAAGTTTGTCCCCATGGAGAAGAATGAGCACATACCTGAACCCATTCATAATCTTGAATAAGTCTTGTTCTATAATCTGCAGCAGTTGTAGTGTTTGGCTGTCTTATTACAACTACAGTGTCATAAAGTAAGTTTAAATTGCAATTTCCAAAACTATACCAGTCATCATCAACATAGGCAAGTGCTTTTTGAGGGACAGAAAATCCTCCTTCTCTATATTTATGAATTTTTGATAGATATTTATTTACAAAAGAAATTTCATCCCCAAAGGTCATTTTGCTTGCATCTATCCTGCCAACCCATATTTCAGGAGCCTTATTCCCAGTGTGGTTATCAAATTTTTGGTCGTTATCTGAATCAATCCATATTCCATTTAAATCCATAAAGAAAAGGTCACAGGGAAATTCTTCAACTCCTTCCTCGCTTGTATATTCATACCAAGCAATTGGAACTTCTCCAATAAATACAGCACCTGTTAAACCCGAATCCAATAAAGATGCAAGATGAGTTCTTAAGGAAAATATATCACTTCCTGAAATTGTGTCAACCCTTACTTCATATCCCTCACTTTCAAGATCAGAAACATAAACATTTAGGGAATCAAGTATTCCTGAATATATTCTTGAATTAACAAGGATATTAATAAGATTTTGTCTTTTTTCAGTTTTACTTTTATAAACATTTTTTATGCTAAAACCCTTTTCTAATTTACAGGTTGCTTTCCATTCCTCAAATGTTGTAAGTTTTCTTCCTTTTGGATCATAAAATTTTGGAATCTGAATAGCAGAAAGATTGCTTATAAAAAATATCCCTATTAAAAATTTTAAAAAACTTTTCATAAAACCTCCTTAAAAATTTCAATCCTTTACTTCAAAAATTTGAGCATTTACCTCTTTCCCTATTTCAAGAATCATATATGTTCTTTTAAAAGAAAATATTGTATCAGTAGGACTTCCTGGATTTAAGAGTAAAATATTTTTATAATTTTTAATACTTGCTCTATGAGTATGCCCATATACTATTATATCAACATTTTCTCCTTCAAACCTTTTTATAATTTTACTTTCAATCCCTATTGGCGGACCAAATCCATGTATTATTCCAATCTTTTTATTATTGATTTCAATTGTCCTTTTTTCAGGTAAATATTCCCAAACTTCTTTTTCATCCATATTCCCTGCAACACCATAAAATTTATTTAACTTCTCTAAAAATTTTACAGTTTCAAAATTTATAAAATCACCTGCATGAATTATTAAATCACATTTTTCTATTTCTTTTAAGATTAAAAAAGGAATTCTCTTTCCTCTTTTAGGAATATGAGTATCAGATATTATAATTATTCTCAAATTTTATTTCTTTTTATGCCTTTCCCTTTTCCTTCTTTTTTTGAATTTATGTCTTTTGATTTTCTTTCTTTTTCTTTTCCTTCCACAAGGCATAATTACCTCCTTTTATTTTATAACTTTTATTTCTTTTGATGGTTCAAAAACAACAACATATCTTTCAGGTATTTTAACTTCTTCTTTTGTTTTTGGATTTCTCCCGATTCTTGCCTTTCTCTTTTTTACTTTAAATATTCCCAGTCCTTTTAAAATCACTCTTTCCTTTTTATTGAGGCTATCCTTTATTGTTTCGATCATAGTTTCAATTATTAAAGCAATGTCCCTTTTAGGAAAACCTGTTTTTTCATTTATTATTTCCAAAAGTTTTGCTTTTGTCATTTTAATTCTCCTTTTTATTTAGAAATTTAATTATAAAGAAAAAAGAATAAATTGTCAATTATCTATTCCTCTCTTTTTATCTCTTCCCATATATCTTCAAGATACCATATTCCATCTGCTTCCATTTCAAGAGCCTCTGAAATTCCCTTTTTAAATGCTACAACTTCTACTCTTTTTCCAAGGTATTTTATCTCCCTTACAACCTCAACTAAATCTTCATCTCCTGAAACTAAAATTGCAGTATCATAAGCATTTTTAATCGCAAGCATTATCATATCTGTTGCTATTCTTACATCAACTCCTTTTTGAATTGGCTTATCTCCTCTGAATTTTAGAGTTGAAAGCCTAGGTGTTATTCCTCTTCCTATAAAGTTTTTTATAAAACTGAGTTTTTTTTCTCTTTTCTCAAGATACTCCGGTGACCTCCTTGCATCCTCTGCAGAGTATATTCCATCATAATAATAACTTCTTATAATTTTTCTATCCTTTTGAAGAATTGGTATGAGTTTAAAAAGGTCATATTTTATATTTCTCTCGCTACATGCTGCAAGCATATATGCTCCATCTACAAATATAATTACTCTCTCCATGTTTTACCTCCAAATTTTTAAAAAAATAATTATACAGGACTTGACATTTTAAAAGAAAATACCTTATTTTTTATTTCTAATGAAAAAACTGAAAGAATTTAAAAAATATTTAATTCTTATAAAATTCTTAGAAAATTTTTTTGTGTTTTTATCCATTTTTATAGTCTTTTTAGTTATCTGTATTCTTTTAAAAATAAATTTTTATTTTTCTTTTATTTCTCTTTTATCCTTTATTTACTTTTTATACTTTTTAAGAAATATTAATTATTTCAAAATTGCAAGAAAAATTGAAAGAAAAATCCCAGAATTAGATGAGAAGATAATAACATACCTTGAATTTAAAGATTCAAAAAAAGAAAAAGAGAGAAAAATTGCAGAAAGATTGGAAAATTTCTTTGAGAAATTTGAATTCAAAAGGGTATATCCATTAAAAAATCTCTTAGAGAAAATAAGAATTTTTGTATATTCTTTTTTGTATTCTGCACTTATTTTTTCACTTTTCCCATACAAATTTGCCGAATACTATTTAGGTATTAAAAGTCCAAATTTTTATCTTAAAATAGAGCCTCTAAAAGGAACTTTTTTTGTTCCCTTAAATTTAAATATAAAGGGGCTTCCTTTTGGTGAAAAAGAAATTGAAAGAGTTTTTATTGAGTATAAAATAAATAAAGATAAAAAAATTGATGAAATGAAAAAAGTTGAGAATCACTACATTTATACAATAAATATATTTGAACCTTGCACTTTGAAATATAGAATTAAGGCAAATGGATTTAAAAGCAGAGAAGGAAATATAATATTCAAAGAAAGACCCTTTTTAAAATCATGGAAGGTATTTTTCTCAAATGACACCCTTTATTCACCTGAAAAGATATTTACCTTTGATTCAAAATTTAAAATTCTTTTTAATTTTTCAGGGGATTTTGATTCAGGCTATATTTTCATAAATGATGAAAATTTTAAAAAATTCTATAGAAAAGATATTGAGGTTTTTTTTGAAAAAAAAGAGGGTTTTTTAAATTTTGTTTATTTTGTGGATGATAAAAAAATTGATGAAATGCAAAGAATTGAAATCAGAAGAGTTTTGGATGAAAAACCTTTTATATATGTAATTTATCCTCCTTCCGATGATAAAATAAATGAAGATATGAAAATTCCCTTTGTTTTATATTTAATGGATGATTTTTCTTTACAAAGTCTTGATTTATTTCTTCAATTTAAAGAAATTTATTCAAAGAGAATTAAAAATTATAAAAATCAAAAAGAAGACACTGTTTTTTATATTCTCGATATTTCCCATCTTTCACTTTTGCCAGGAGATACAATTCTTGTTTGGTTCAAATTAGAGGATAGAGGATTAGATGGAAGTTCAAGAAGTTCAAAATCAAGAATTTATAAATTCTGGGTTCCTACATATTTTGAAATCTATAAAGAAACAGAAAGAGAAATGGAAGAAGGTATATCCTTTTTAAAAGGGGAAGGTAAAGAAGTTTCTGATTTTTATAGAGATTTAAAAAACATCCAGGAAAAAATAGAGAATTTAAAGGAAAGAAAGGAATTCGGAGAAATTAAAGAGACGATTGAAGAAATGGAAAAAAGCATTGAGAGATTATCAAGTAGATTTGAGGAATATTCTGAAAAAATATCCGAACTTTTAAAAAGATACCCT
>JBDRZF010000007.1:0-13857 GCA_039803805.1 Caldifarciminota bacterium | reverse complement strand
ATACCTCATAAAATATATATTTTTAACCTTAAACTTTTTTAAAATTTTTTTTAAACTTCTTCTTTCTTTTTCATTTAAATAATCAAATTTCTCATTTATTATTAATATATCAGCCCTTTTTATCCCATTATAATCTTCACGGAGTTTTCCAAAGGGAAAAAATTTTTCTTTTTTAAAAATTACTTTATATGGTAAAACTAAAATATTCTTTGAAAATCTATAATTCAAATATTGATAGGCATCATCAAGAACAAAAATATCTACATCAAATTTTTTCTTAATTTCTTCCATTATTTTTTCCCTTTTTTTTGAAATTCCTATTGTAATTTTTTCACCAAATCTTTTAAGATAAAGATATGCTTCATCTCCTATTTCGTAAGGAGAATAATTATTTCCCTTTATTATCATATCTTTTTTAATTTTTCTTTTATACCCCCTTAATATCACAGCAACTTTTTTATTTTTATTTATTAGATATTCCACTATTTTAATTGTTAAGGGAGTCTTCCCTGCCCCTCCAATTAAAAGACTTCCTGTGCATATTGAAGGAAAATAGAAATTTTTTTGGATTTTCAAGTAAAAATATTTATAAATTAAAAAGAAAATTTCATAAGGTGAAATCATTTAATTTTCAAAAAATTTTCCTTCACACCTTCCCTTTTACTTTTTATAAAAAGGGAAAATATTGCTAAAATTATATATAAAGTTCCTATCAAAACTCTTATTTTTGGATGAGGGAAGAAAAATTGTGATAAAAATAAAAGTAAAAGTAAGAAACCTTCAAAAATGTTGAAATCAAAATCTGCAAGAAGGATGATTGCGAAAAGACTCTGAGCAGCAGTTAAAAATATTTCTTCCTTTTGTCTTAAATCAATAGGAAGACCACTTTTTAAAGATAAGGCAGATATTGAATAAACGATTGGAAGTGTTCCAACAAGCAAAGTCCATTGATTTACTTTTGATGATACAAGTGTATTAAAACCAGAAGATGGCTTACCTTTTAACACGAATATACACATTGCAATTATTTCAGGAGCCTCTGATGCAAGAGGAGCAACCCATTGAACAAGCAAAAATTCTTCAATTTTTAAAATCTTTCCTGTTTTAACAAGTGATTCCGCAAACTCATGTCCTGAAATAAGTATACAAAATCCTGCATAAAAAAATAGAAAAAATATAATAAATAGTCTCTTTAATTTTTTCATTAAAATTAATTTTTTTAAAAACGGGGTTTCCTCTATTTCCGCTTTATGGGATTTTGATGCCTTTGAAAGGTATATGAAAAATATAATAAGAAAGATTAAAGAATCAACCAAATTTAAAGAATTTTTAAAAGGCAAGATAAAGGCGTAAATTGTGGCAATCAAAAGTGTTTTTAATTCAAGACTTAATGTCTTTTCAAGTTTCAATGTCTTTTTCTTAGATTTTATACCAAATAAAAAAATAACAAGTGTCCACCCAACCCCTATTAAAAGCCTATTTGCTCCTGTCATATTTGCAAGAGCATAGGAAGAATAACCTCCCTTTTTTGGAGCCATCCATGCAAAATAAAAATCAACAATATATTCAGGCAAAACAGCAAGAAGTGCAAGAAAGGCAAAAGATAAAGATTTTGAAAAATCTATCTGGGCACCTTCTGTCGCAACTGTTAATATGTATGCTGCTCCTGCAATACAAAGCCCACTGAATATTGCTATTAAAAAGGGATGAAGTTCTGTTTTCAACAATTTTAAAAAAATCCATGGAAGGGTTAAAAAAAATGAGATTAAAAATTCCATAAAATATAATTATAAAGGATTTGACTTATTTTTTATAATTTGTTTATAATTAAAAACTTCTTAATTAAATAAAAATCTGAGGTTTTTAAATGAGAAATAAAAGAAAGGAAAGAATTGGTGTTGTAATAAGTGATAAAATGGATAAAACAAGAGTTGTACTTGTTGAAAGAGTTTACATTCATCCTAAATATAAAAAGGAAGTTAAGGCAAGAAAGAAATATTATGTGCATGATGAGAATAATGAATGTAAAATAGGTGATGTTGTAAGAATAATGGAAACAAGACCCCTTTCAAAACTTAAAAGGTGGAGAGTTGTTGAGATTATTAAAAGGGCAAAGGAATTATGATTCAGCAGCAAACAAGACTTAAGGTTGCTGATAATACAGGTGCACAGGAGATAATGGTTATAAGGGTTTTAGGTGGCAGTAAAAGAAGATATGGATATGTAGGTGATATTGTGGTTGCAAGTGTAAAAAAGGCTATACCCAATGCGCCTATTAAAAAAGGAGATATAGTAAGAGCAGTGATTGTGAGAACAAGAAAGGAATATAAAAGAAAAGATGGAACAAGTGTTAGGTTTGATGATAATGCTGCAGTTATAATAGATGCTGCAGGGGAACCAAAAGGAACCAGAGTTTTTGGGCCTGTAGCAAAAGAACTTAGAGATAAAAGATTTACTAAAATAATTTCCCTTGCACCGGAGGTTGTTTAAAATGGCTGCAAAGATAAAAAAAGGTGACCAAGTGATTGTTATTTCTGGAGATGAAAAAGGAAAGATTGGGAAAGTGATAAAAGTATTTCCAAAAGAAAATAGGGCTATTGTTGAAAAAGTAAATCTTGTTAAAAAACATGAAAGATTTAGGGGACCTACACAACCTTCCGGAATAATAGAAAAGGAGGCCCCAATACATATTTCAAATCTTTCACTTATATGCCCTAACTGTGGTGAAAGAACAAGAGTGGGTTTTAGATTTGAAGGAGAAAGAAAGATAAGATATTGCAAAAAATGCAAACAATCTGTTGAAAAGTAATGGCTGCAAGATTATTAGAATATTACAAAAAAGAAGTGGTTAAAAAATTAATGAAGGAATTCGGTTATAAAAATATTTACCAAGTCCCAAAGATTGAAAAAATAGTAATAAATGTAGGTTTTGGAGAAGCAGTTCAGGATCCAAAACTGCTTGAATTTGTTCAAAAAGATCTTTCTCTTATAACAGGGCAGTGGCCTATAATAAGAAGAGCGAGAAAACATGTTGCTGCATTTAAACTCCGAAAGGGTATGCCTATTGGAGTCAAGGTTACATTAAGAGGAGAAAGAAGTTATATTTTCCTTGATAAATTAATAACTTTTGCCCTTCCAAGAACAAGAGATTTTAGAGGTTTACCAAGAAACTCTTTTGATGGAAGAGGCAATTATAATTTTGGTCTTGATGAACATGTTGTTTTTCCAGAAATTGATATAGATAAGGTAAAGGTTCATTTTGGAATGGATATAGCAATAGTCACAACAGCAAAGACAGATTATGAAGCAATGAGGCTTTTAGAAGAACTGGGTTTTCCCTTTAAAAGAAAATAGGAGGTAAAATTGGCAAGGAAAGCAAAATTTATAAGGGCTTTTACGGTTGAGCCAAAATTTAAGGTAAGAAAGAGAAATAGATGTAAAAGATGCGGAAGACCAAGAGGATATTTAAGAAAATTTGGACTCTGTAGAATTTGCTTTAGAGAACTTGCTTTAAGGGGTGAAATCCCTGGAGTAAAAAAAGCGAGTTGGTAATATGATGACAGATCCAATTGCTGACATGCTTACGAGGATTAAAAATAGTATAATGGCAAAACATAAAGAGGTGAAAATCCCCCATTCCAAGATAAAAGAAAAAATCGCAGAAATACTCAAGAAAGAGGGATTTATAGAAGATTATGAAATAATAGGAGAAATTCCTAAAAAAGAAATTTTAATCAAATTTAAGATTTACAAAGGTAAAAATGCTATAACGGATTTAAAAAGAATAAGTAAACCCGGAAGAAGGATTTATGTTAGTAAGAATGAGATACCATGGGTTATGAATGGACTGGGAATTGCTATAATTTCTACATCAAAAGGACTTTTAACTGATAGAGAAGCAAGGAAAAATAAAATAGGTGGAGAAGTAATATGTTATATTTGGTAAAGGAGGAATAATGTCAAAAATAGGAAAAACTCCTGTGGATATCCCTCCAAATGTAAATATAGAAATAAAGGGTAATGTAGTAAATGTCAAAGGTCCAAAGGGAACATTAACTTTTGAATTTCATCCAAAAATTGAGGTAAAAGTTATAGATAAAAAAATAATTGTTGAAAGAAAAGGAGATGATAAATTTTTAAAGGCTCTTCATGGAACAACAAGACAAATAATAAAAAATATGATTATAGGAGTTACTGAAGGTTATAGAAAAGTTCTTGTGGTTGAAGGAATGGGATATAAGGTAAATATGGAAGGTAATAAACTTGTCCTAAATGTAGGATATTCACATCCTGTTTATTATGCACCTCCACAAGACATTAAATTAACTGTGCAGGGAAACAAAATAATAGTTGAAGGTATTGATAAACAAAAGGTCGGACAGGTTGCAGCAGAGATAAGGAGAATTAAAGAGCCTGATCCATATAAGGGTAAAGGAATAAGATACGAGGATGAAAAATTAAGATTAAAACCTGGAAAGGCTGCGGCTACAAGGGGTGGATAAGTGGAAAGAAAAGAAAAAATTCAAAGAAGAAAAAGAAGACATTTAAGAGTAAGAAAAAAAGTTATAGGTACGCCTGAAAGACCAAGACTTTGTGTTTATAAATCTTTGAAACATACATACGCTCAAATCATAATTGACCCCCCTATTGGTCCATGTAAAGTTTTAACAGGTGCTTCAACCTGTTCTCCAGAAATAAGAGAAAAAATTAAAAATTTAAAAACAAAAGTTGCAAAGGCAAAAGAAGTGGGTAAACTCATAGCAGAAAGAGCCTTGAAACTTGGTATTAAAAAGGTTGTATTTGATAGAGCAGGATATAAATACCATGGAAGAATAAAGGCATTGGCAGAGGGAGCACGGGAAGGGGGACTTGAATTTTGATCAATTTCAAAAAAACAATTGGACATTCTGAAACAAAAAAATATCTTGAAAAAATTTTAATTTCTAGAAAATTACCTTCTTCTTTTCTTTTTATAGGTCCAGAAGGTGTGGGAAAAGCAACCTGTGCCTTCGAATTTGTTAAAATCTATTTTTGTTTAAAAGAAGAAAAACCTTGCGATGAGTGTATAAACTGCAAAAGAATAAATCATTTTAATTTTCCAAATTTAAGAATTGTTTTACCCGAGGATATTGAGGAAAAAATTTTAGAGGAAATAGAATCTGGTAGTATAAATCCTGATAACCTAAGGGGAAATTCTTTTTCCAGGAATCTTATAATAGGTATCAATCAGATACGAAGAATTAAAGAAGAAATAATATATCCTCCTTTAGAGGGAGACAAAATTTTCTATTTATTTCTTGATGCAGATCTTATGGGAAGGGAAGCACAAAATGCATTTTTAAAAACTCTTGAAGAACCCCCAAATTATATAACCTTTATACTTATTTCTTCTCATCCTGAACTTCTTTTACCTACAATAAGATCAAGAACACAAAAAATAGTCTTTTCTCCCTTAACATTTGAAGAGTTTTCAAAATATAAATTTCCAAAACTTTATAACATTCAATATCTCTATAATCTTTCAGGAGGAAGCATAGGAAAGGCAAAATTTATGATTTCAAAGGATATAGAAGATATAAAGAAAAAAATGATTCAGATACTTATGATGAAAAAAACTCCTTACCACCTGTTAAAAGGTGAAATTAAAAGGGATGACCTTACTTTAATGTGCAATATATTGCAATTTATTTTAAAAGATCTTTTAAATGTAAAAATTGGAAATGAAGATAATATAACATTTAAAGAGATGCTTCCTTTTTATGTAAGATACAAAGATAAAATAAGCAGAGAAGAAATTGAAAAAAGATATTATGAAACATTAGAACTTGAAGATGCGATAAATAGAAGAGTAAATATTTCATTAATTTTAATGAGTTTATCAAAATTTTCCTTTGTTTAGGAGGAAAAATCATGGAAATCCATGAACTCAGAAATTTCTATGGGATTGAATCTTATTATACTGACGAAGAAAAAATGATAAGAAATACAGTAAGAGAATTTGTGAAAAACAGAATTTTGCCTAATATAAAAGAATACTGGCTTAAGGGTGAATTTCCAAAGGAATTAATTCCTGAGATGGCTGAACTTGGTCTTTTAGGGATTACTTTACCAGAAGAATATGGGGGAATTTCTCTTGGTCCTGTTGCCTATGGACTTGTAATGGAAGAACTTGAATACGGGGATTCTGGTATAAGAAGTTTTTGTTCTGTTCATAATTCTCTTGCAATTTATTCAATATACACATTTGGATCAGAAGAGCAGAAGAAAAAATATTTACCTGAAATGGCAAAAGGAAAACTTATAGGATGTTATGGACTTACAGAGCCAAATGCAGGAAGTGACCCATCATCCCTTGAAACAAGGGCAATAAAAAAGGGAAATAAATGGATACTAAATGGAACAAAGATGTGGATAACAAATGGAACAATAGCAGATATTGCAATAATATGGGCAAAAGATGAAGAGAATAATTTTCATGGATTTATAGTTGAAAAGGGGACAAAGGGTTTTTCTTCAAGAGAGATAAAAACAAAAATATCAATGAGGGCTTCTGATACCTCAGAGTTAATACTTGAAGATGTTGAACTTGATGATTCTTATAGATTACCAAATACAGTTGGTTTTAAAAGTTGTCTTATGCCTTTAAACGAAGCAAGATATGGAATAACATGGGGATGTGTTGGTGCCGCATGGGCTTGTTTTGAAGAGGCACTCAATCATTCAAAAACAAGAATTCAATTTAAAAAACCTATTGGTTCATTCCAGTTGATTCAACAAAAACTCACAGATATGTTTGAAGAAATAATAAAGGCTGAAATTTTATGTTTGCACCTTGGAAGATTAAAAGAAAAAGGTAAGGCAAAACATTATCATGTCTCTCTTGTAAAAAGAAATAACACAAAAATGGCATTGAATGTTGCAAGAGAAGCAAGGATTATTTTAGGAGCATATGGAATAACAGCAGAATATAATTCAATGAGACATGCAGCAAATCTTGAAAGTGTTCATACCTATGAAGGAACATATGAAATCCATACATTGATTGTTGGCAAAACACTAACAGGTTTTGACGCAATTGAATAATTTCTTAAAAAATAAGATAATTTTAATAACAGGAATAAAAGGATTTGTCGGACCTTATCTTGCAGAGGAAATTTTAAATTTAGGAGGAGAAGTCTACGGGATTGACCTTCCAGATGAAATAAAAATTCATCCTTTAAAAAAAATAATTGAAAATGTAAAAATATTTGAAGGCGATTTAGAAGAAAAGAATTTTATCTCAAAAATAATTAGAAAAATAAAACCAGATTTTATCTTTCACCTTGCTGCAAAATCATCTGCCTTTAAATCCTTTGAAAGACCCATTGATTTTCTCAAGACAAATTGCATTGGCACATTAAATATACTTGAAACTTTAAGGGAAAATTCCATAGATACCACTTTAATATTTGCGGGTTCTTCTGATGAATATGGATTAGTTATTTCTTCACATAAACAATATGAAAATTTAAAGAAAAAATATGGTGAGATAATACCAGAACCTTTAAGAATACCTGAAATTCCTGTAAATGAGAATAATCCTTTAAGACCTCTTTCCCCTTATGCTTTGACTAAGGTTTACGGTGATTTTTTAACAAGAGAATATAGCAATTTTACAAAAATAAAGGGGATTGTTGCAAGGTCATTTAATCATGAAGGTGCTGGAAGGGGAAAAGGTTTTGTTAGCAGAGATATAATTGAGCAGGTTATCCTGTGCAAAAAGGAAGGAATAAACAAAATAAAAGCAGGCAATCTCATGGCAATGAGGGATTGGTCCCATGTGAAAGATATTGTAAGGGGTTATATACTCATTGCTGAAAAGGGTAAAAATGGAAGTGTTTATAATCTTGGTTCAGGAAGAACAAACTCAGTTTTAACATTTATTCTTCTTTCCCTTGAATGTGCAGGATTCAGAATTTTCGAAATTAAGAGTAAAAAATATCCAAAGAAAAAAGTTGATGAACCACTAAAAAAAACATGGATAGAAATTGAAGGTTTTAGATTTGATTCATTTATTATTGATAACCTTATAATAAAAGAAGAAATAATTTTTGGAATAGAAGACGAGAGTATTATTGTAGAAACTCAAAGAGGAAAAATAGAAATTTTAATAGATAAGAAAAAATTAAGACCTTCTGATGTTCCTATACTTTTATGTGATAATACAAAAATCAAAAAATTGGGATTTAAAATAAACTTTACATTAAAAGATATCATTCAGGAAATGCTTGAATATTATCAGACAATTTCTTTGAAATAAACCCTGAATCTCTTATAAGGAATACCCCCAAGTCTTTTTATCAAGTTGTTTATTGCATAATTATCTTCCAAAGTTAAAGAGCCCTCTGCTTCTTTATATCCGAGTTTCCTTCCAATTTTAAAAAGTTTTGCCGCAAGAATTACACCAATCCCCTCTCTATATTCTTCAAGGACACCGAGTAGTAAAAGTCTTCCTGTTTTAAGTCTTGGTCTTGATGGGAATGGAATTTTACCAAGTCTGTATAATAATTTTATAATATTTAATAAATTCAATTTACCATTCATATCTCTTATTGCCTCAAAAATATTTGGAATACCAATTCCAATTCCAACCGGCTTATCATTAAATTCAGCAATTTGAACTGCTTCTTCTATTAAAACTGGTTTAAGTTCTTCTGTAATATACTCAATGTCATCCTCATCAAGTAAAACTGTTCCCCAGTTATTCTCCCATGCTTTATTATAAATATTTCTTACTATTTCCATTTCTTCTTTTATCCTTTTCATATTGGCATTTCTTATAATAAGTTTACCCTTCTCTTTTATCATATCTTCCATCTTCTTAGCCTTTTCAATTCTTTCTTCGGGTTCGTTTTCAAGATTGAAATGCCATGCAAAGAAATCTATCTTTTTTTTGAATTTACATTTTTCTAATAAATCTTTATAATAAGGTGGGTGAAACGGTATCATTATCATCTGCATCCTGTCAAACCCTTCTATCTGTATCCCCCATAATCCATCATAGGCAAAACTTGCAGGACCTATTATTTCTTTTTTACCTTTATTTTTTAAAAATTCCTCTACCTTTTCAAAAAGTTTCTCTGCAACTTCCTGATCATTTATACATTCAAAATAGCCAAAGAAACCTGTTTTTTCAAGATCAACTCCTACAACAGGATGCTTTGCAGTATAAGCAATTATTCTTCCAGCAGGCTCATTATTTTTATAAGCAATAAAATATTTTAAATCCATCTTTTTAAAAGCAGGACTTTTCCCATTTGGATCAAGGTTTTCAATTTCCATTCTTTTTAAAAGGGGAACGAAATTATATTCTTTATAAATTTTATAGGGCATCTCAATAAATTTTATTAAATCTCTCTTATTTTCAACTTCTATTATCTTTATCATATTAAAATTATAAAGTTTTTAAATTTTGATTACAAAATAAATTTTCATTAAAATTTAAATATGGAGTTTAAGGAATTAAAAAATATCCCTTATTCCTTTACTAATATCTATCCAATTAAAGAGCACTATGATTTTTATAAAAGATGGGTTAAAGAAGGTTATCATGGGGAGATGAAATATATGGAAAAAATAAAAGAAAGGGAAAGTTTAGATAATATTTTTAGAGAAGCTAAATCCTGTATGGTTATTGGCATACCCTATTACATAGAAATCCCTCAAAAAGAATACAGAATTTCAAGATATGCCATTTTTTATGACTACCACTTATGGATAAAGGAAAAATTAAAAGAGATTTTGAAAAAATACAATGTTTATGGGAAAATATATGTTGATACAGGTCCAATTTTAGAAAGGTCTTTTGCTCAAAAAGCAGGGTTAGGATTTATCGGTAAGAATACAAATCTAATATCTTTTAAAAAGGGCTCTTATTTTTTTCTTGCCGAAGTTATCTTTCCTTTTAAAATTAAAGAGATAGTGAATGAAAAAAACAAAAATTTTTGCGGTAAATGTAAAAAATGTATTGAAGCATGCCCAACAGGTGCATTAAAAGAAAATTTTTTACTTGACGCAAGAAAATGCATTTCATATTTAACAATTGAATATAAAGGGATAATAGAAGAAGAATTAATTAAGAAAATAGGAAACAATATTTTTGGATGCGATATATGTCAGGAAGTATGTCCGTGGAATAAAAATCCATTAAAATATGAGGAAAACTTTTTAAAACCAAATTATGAAATTTTAAATTTTTCTCTTGAAGATTTTTTAAGATTAAAAGAAGAAGATTTTAAAAAAATTTTCAAAAATACACCATTTAAAAGGATAGGCTACATAAATTTTTTAAGGAATTGTATTATATGCGCAGGGAATACAGATTTTGATAAATATAAAAAAATTTTAAAAGAATTTTTAAAAAGCACTAATGAAATTTTACGAATTCACACTTCTTTTATATTTAAAAATAAAACTTCCCCCTCCCTTTAAAATTTTTATTTAATCTTTACAAACTTCTTAATTTCTCCTTTTTCCTCTGTTTTAATTTTCACAAAATATACACCCTGCCCTATTTCATTGCCCTTTTCATCCCGAGCATTCCATAAGAGGTAATATATGCCTGGTTCCTTTACTTCATTTATAAGGGTTTTAATCTTTCTTCCTGATAAATTATAAACAGTTATTTCAACCTTTGTTTTCTTCGGTATTCCATAAACAAATTTTATGAACTTATCTTTGCATATTGAATTTACAATTTTGAAGAAGAATTTATCAGGGATAAGTTTTACCTTCTCCTTAACTCCCACAAATTCATAATAACCAGAATCAGGATCCCTTCCAAAATTTCTCCACCATGAGGAATCTTCTGAGAAAAGATAAAATTCAATTAAATTTGTTCCGGAAGGAACTGGAATTGAATAATAATATGTTGAACCTGATACACTATCACTTGTAATGTAACTAAATGCTCCACCATTCAGTCTATATCCAAGTGAATCATAGAGAAGACCTGTCCAATCGGTAATCTGTGTTGAGACATAAAGGGTTGTGTCAAACAAATCAAATGTTGTATTTTCATATAATGGCGCTGTAAAGTCAACTCCTATTTGGGCTTCATTTGAATAAGCAGAAGTTGTTTCTGGCTGAACATAATTTGCTTTCACTACATAATAATAGAAAGTATGAGTATTCACATCAGGATCAGAATAGAATGTTTCTGTTGTTGTTCCAATTGATGTATAAGGTCCGCCCTGTGTTAAACTTCTTAAAACCTCAAAATTCTCTATACCAAGTATTTCACGATAAAGGTTTGGCTTTTTATAAGAAACTCTTTCTGTGATCTGGAATTTAAAAGGTCTTGAAATAGATTTTGATATTTTTAAATCATATAAGGAAGATTTTTCCTTTCTAACATTTTCCTTAGCAGAATAAAAATTAAAGTTTGGATTCTTTGAAGAAAGTAAACCGGGTAAATAAGAAACAAATGAGGAAATTACAAAATCATAACCTATAGGTATCCATCCAGTTCCTATATTGTATTTACTTCTTGTTGTATAAGAAGTATCATCAGAAATTATATACGGAGAATCATCTCCAAGCCATTTAATACCCACATGAAAGTCCCCTGAAGTAATTAAAATATTTTGGGAAGAAAGGTCAAAAACCTGGTAATTAGGATATAGATTAGTGATTATTACAGTATCAGAATAAATTATATTTCCTGGATTTCCTGTTCCATCATCCTGCCAGATGATAAGTTCTGCAGTATCAGGAACTTGATAGAACATCATTGCAACTGCTTGAATTTTGCATGGATAATATTGGGGAGTAAATCTTGTTGCAATCATGTCTCCCTGTACCCATCCCGGCCAGTAATAATAGGGACCAGAATCATAATAAAGTTCTTCATAGGGTGCATCCCATTCAAGTTTCACTTCATTTTCTCCTGGAACACCATAGGCTATTAGGTTTGAGGGAGCAATTGGATAGAGAATATAGAAAGAATAAGTTTGTGTGATTGTTGTATTCAATGCATTATCCTTTGCTATTATATAAAAGTCAACAACCTGTCCAGGGGATTGGTCAGGTATCTCATATGTAAATGTATCTCCTGAAACAATAGTATGGGTTATTGCATAAAGTTCTCCACCAACTACATAATAAAGGGAATCTGCACTTATTCCTGAAATATCCTGAATTATTGCTTTCACAATGTAAGGTCCTTGATAGGCATTTTGTGGTCTTTGTATTACTGTTATTGAGGGACCTTGATTATCAGGAGTGAATTGAATTGAAAAATCATCTATATACCACCAGAATTCATCATAGGCGACATAATGGAAAGCAATTTTAACATTATCCTTACCATTCACAAACTGGGTTATGTCGAAATATTTATAACCTGAATCATCCTGATTTGAATACATTGCAATTTTTACCCATGTATTCCCACCATCAGTTGATAAGAGAACTCTTCCTGAGTCAAGCCTTGCAGTGGTAAAATCGTTATAATAATGCCAGAAAGAAAGGGTATATGTTCCGTAAGACGAACAATTAAATCTTGGTGAGATAAGCCAGTCATCACTCCATTCAACAGGTGAATAATAAATTCTTGCAACGATTCTCGGGGGCGATGTGGAAACATATCTATGCCAGTCATTGTTATCCACAACTGGTGGTGATTGGGTTCCTCCATCAATTATTTTCCATCCACAGAATGGAGGCTCTGTTGAATTTAACCACTGTTCATCAAAATCCTTTGTATAAGGAGGAACATGATACATTGGACATACTCTAAATGTAATGCTTGAAATATCGTTTGATGGATTCTGGTCATTTGGAAGTTGTGTTCCTGCATAAAGGGTTGTGATTCCTGTATCCTGAGGCACAAATAAAGTTGCGAATGTAAAGGTATCTATTTCATTTATTTCCAAATAGCCTGTCCATGTTTCCCATATCGTATCAGTTCCACCAAGGGTATAGAATACAGGGACTGATGTAATAGGATTAAGTCCAAAGTTCTTTATTATTGCCCTTATTTCAAGTTGATCCCCTACATGAACAGGTTTTGGAAGAGGAAGAATCCCAGTAATTCCTGCATCATTACTTGCTGCTGTTGGTTCTGTTGCAAATATTCTCACTGAATCAATAAACATATTATTTCCATAACCGCTTTTTGCAAGAAAAGAAATATATAGAATTTTATCGGGTGGAAAATCACCAATCTCAACATTATGTTGAGCCCAGCCTGCTGTTGATGAATATCTTGCAAATCCCGCAACTCTTTGGAATGTAATAGCATCATAGGAATATTCAACAATTATTGAATCAGGAGAGGTAGAGTATCCGGGATCATGATACATATAGAACCTGAGCATTATCTTTCTCGCAATATTACCTACATTGAAAGGATGGGTTATCAATCTTGCCCTTGAACCAGAGGAGGCATAAAAAGACCTATAACCTGCCACTGCATATCCCTCTAAAACAGGGGCAGAAGGGTTTGTGGGGGAAGTAAATCTTTCCCAGTTATATGTTCCTGAAACAATTATCCTTTGCCAGGAGGTCGGTGGAATTGTTGAATTGGAAGGAGGAAATAAAACGGGATTGAAACCAGAGGCACACCTTGTTGAATCATCATACACTTCTATATGTAAAGGAGTTCTATCATTAAAAGGATTCTGGTCCCCTGTTAAAGCAGTTGTTAAAAATAGCGTATCCATTCCAAGAAAATTCATTGTTAAAGGAATTTTAACAGTGTCAGTTTCAAAAGGAGGGAGTATTCTTGTATATAAACGGCTTCCGGTTATCGGGCTCGTCTTAAAATAATAATTTATATAAAAATTTGATTGAGGAGAATAACCTGCATTGAAAATC
>JBDRZF010000006.1:0-13923 GCA_039803805.1 Caldifarciminota bacterium | reverse complement strand
ACATATATAATAATCCGTTAAGTCATATTCTTTTTCTAATTTTAATTTTATTCTTTCATTCCCATAAATTAATATTCCATTTTCATCAAAAATTTCAATTTCAATTTCGTCATTTTTTCTTATTCTTATTGAGTCTTTTATTTCTTGTCCAAGGTAAAAAATTTTTATTATAGGTGGGATTTTGTCCAGCTCAATACCGGCTGCACTTTCTTTGAAATATATTGAATCAATAATTCCAACAATACCCCTTCCTTTTCTTCCATAATATAAAAGGAGTTTTCCAAAACTATCTTCTGATAAATATAAAGGTACAGGAATTTTGGGATTGTATATATTATTCTTTATTTCAAAAATTCCTCTAAATATGTCATCAGGTCTTACATAAGTGGTGCAGTTAACATTTGGTAAAAAATTAGGATAAATTTTAAATCTCGGTTCCCCAAATAGATTTGCAATGACTTTTCCATCCAAGTTAAGTGTATCTGTGAATTCAAAAAACAAACCCTTTTCAACTGTATTTATAATTTTACCTTGATAGGTTAAATTTATCAAAGGAGGAGGAATTTGTAAAATTAAAGTTGGGTCACCAAGTAAAATATACCATCTTGGAACATGGCTTAAGAAACAGCATTCACCTAATGTATGGATTTTGTAATCAAACAATATACTTAAAAATGATTCAAGAACATTCTTATATGTCCCAATTCCTATAAGTGTTGAAGAACCAATTGTTGCAATACCTGAATTTGGTTCAATCATCATTTCTTCCCCAACGCATCTTTCTATTTTGTTAAAATAAGATGGTTTACAAGTTCCGAAGAAAAATATAGGCATTTTTTCTTTAAAATTCAAATTATTTACATCAGTAGGAGTATAAATTATTTTTTGGTTAAATATCTGGATATCTGAGCCATGTCCATAAAAAAAGGCAAGAAAAGCCCCTTTATTCAATTCTTCAAATAGTTTTACTCTTGCAAGGGGTCTTGTATGTTCTTTATAAGGGAAAAAAGAAGTATAAATTTCCTTAAAGTCAAGGCTTTTTGGTAAAAACCTTAAAGTTCCCTTTACCTGATTGATGAAGGCAATTCCATTTATAAGATGGTCATCTGCAACCCCTATTATTCTATTTCTCCATAAAGAATTGTTTTCTTCTTTTTCATATTCAATTACCCTTTTTAAATAGTTATCTAATTCATAAGCATTTTCTGCTGGTATTCTTCCAATTATCATATCAGCAGGGTCATATTGAGGGGGGTCAAACTGGACATAATATAAATCATATGAATAAAAACCTTGGCTAATTTCATCAAAAACTTCTCCCCATTCAGTTGAAGGAACAAAATTTTTATTTGAACCTATATTGTATTTAAAATCATAGTTTCCGTTTCCTGCAAGTAAAACATATAAGGGCTCTGGTTTTCTCCAGAAATAAAAAGTATAAGCAAGAAAATTTCTTATTGAAACAAAATCAGGAGAGCCAAATCCAAATTCGTTGTAAATCTTATCAATTGTAACGATTTTAATTTTTGGATTTTTTATCAGGGAATCCCCAAAATAAAGATTGTTTTTTCTATAATTTACATAATTTTTAAGAATACTTTCAAATTTTTTATGTGTTATTATTATATAATCGGCTTGATTTAAAGTGTCCCTTAATTCACATAGACTCTGGATAATTGAAATTTCTAATGGTTTTTTTGGTCTTTTTGAAAAGAAAAATTCTATTACATTTTCATTTTTCAAAACAAATTTTATAGTATCATTCGCAAAATAAAAGTTCTTTAAAAATTTTGGATTTTTATAATCTGTAATATCAATTAAATATCCCTTTTCATCACTTTCTATTTTATAAAGAACTTTCCCCTTTGTTGTATCATAAATGTGTATCTCATCACCCTTTAAAAATTTTTCATATTCTATTTCAAAATAATCAAGATATAGATAATCGTAATAGTCATTTTCCTTTCCAATAATTATTTCAAAATTATTATCTTCCTCTAAATTATTAACAGGAAAAATACTTGTAAAAGGAGTATTTAAATTTGGTGGAGAATATGGAACATAAGCAATGGTGTCCTTGTTTAATACATATCTTACATAAATACTATTTGGATTCCCCCTCATCACCACTATACATATTTTTAATTTTCCCCTTTTGTTTCCTATATTTCTTAAAAACATATTAAATGAATATTTTCTATTTTGGTGTGACATTCTTGAAAGGTCTTCCCCAACCCATCTTAATCCCCTTTTACCAAGATTTATTAAATTCTTTTCATATCTTTCATAACTTATTGCTTTATCTCTTATTTTTTCATAATAAATAGGACTTGCATCTATTTCCTTCATTAATTTTCCACCTCCCCCTTCAAGAGCAAGGTAAAAATAAGTTGTATCAGTGAAAGGGTTTTCTTCAAAAGAAAAATAATTTCCATCCCATTTTCTCTTTTTTACAGAGGGAGAATAAAAAAGAATTGTATCAGGAGTTGTAAAAAAACCATCATTATCTTTATCTTTAAAAACAAACGGAACAATATAAGGGAGAGGATTTAAAAGTTCTAAACTATCCCTTGATGGATTAAGTCTTTCTCCAAATAAGGAAAAAATTATAAAATTTTCGTAGGAATAAATTGAAGGCTCAATTCCTATTTCTTTCAAGTCTTTATAAGTAATCCTATATATCCCTTCTTCCTTTGTTTTAATTTTTATCCAAAATGGTCTTTTAAAAAATTCAAGATAACTTTTGTTTTCAAAAGTTTTATTTTCTTCTTTTTTATTTAAAATTATTTCAGCATCCTCTATAAAATAAACTTTTCCGTTTTCAACTATAAATGGAGTATAGGCTAAAACAAGGCATTTTTCTTTTCTTTTGGAACCTATTCCAAAATTTTTAAGATTCTCCTCCGGATATTTTTTGTAACTATCAAGATTCATTTCGTATCTTACAAAGGGTGGTCTTTCTTCTTCATATGGGAAAGGTATTAAAGGTTTTTGAGCATTTATTTCTTTTTTTGAGATTATTTTAAGATGAGCATCAGCATATTCGTTATCTTTAAGTGGGATATAAATAAATTCCCATGGAATATCAGGTTCACCAGGAGAAGAAAAACTTGTTTTCCCATTTTTGAGTTCTAAATAAAAAAATTCACCTGCGTCTTTTATTTTAAATTCAGGCTCTTTTAACTTTATTATGTTAAAATTAATTATTAAAAATATTAAAAACATTATTTAGATTATAATGAAGTAATTGATTTTTTTTCAAATTAAAAATTAAAATTTAATAATGAAAATAAGTGGTGGTTTTTTAAAAGGTAGAATTTTAAAAATTCCAAAAGGGATAAGACCTGCTCAAAGTATAGTGAGAAAGGCAATTTTTGATACAATTGGGAATATTCATAACAAAATTGTTCTTGATATTTTTGCAGGAAGTGGTAGTTTTGGTTTTGAGGCAATTTCAAGGGGGGCTTCATTCTGTGTATTTGTTGAAGAAAATATAAATTGTGTTAAAATAATAGAGGAGAATGCTAAAAATCTCAGTGTTTTAGACAAAATAAAAATTTATAAAATGGATTTCAAAAAATTTTTAATCCTAAATAAAGATAAATTTGATATAATTTTCGCATCTCCACCTTATAAATTTATTTTGAAAAAAGATTCAATTAAAAAAATAATTTATATATTAAAAGAAGATGGGATTTTTATTTTAGAAACAAGAAAGGAAATAGAATTTAAAAATTTTAAAAATTTTATTTTAAAGGAGGCAATTTATGGCGAAACAAAAATTACATATTTCACCGGTTGTGTATCCAGGAAGTTTTGACCCATTAACTTTTGGTCATATTGATATAATAAGAAGGGCAAAAAAGCTTTTTGGTAAGGTAATTGTTGCAGTAGGTTCTCCATCTTCAAAGAATTTTCTCTTTACAATTGAGGAGAGGGTTGAAATAATAAAAAATTTCTTTAAGAATGAAAAAGATATAGAGGTTGAAAAAATTGACGGACTTCTTGTTGATTTTGTTAAAAAGAAGAATGCAAAGGCAATAATAAGAGGGATAAGGGCTGTTTCGGATTTTGAATATGAATTTCAAATGGCTTGGATGAATAGAAAACTTTATCCTGAAATTGAAGTTGTGTTTCTTTTACCTTCTGAAAAATATGCTTATTTATCTTCTACTCTTGTTAAAGAAATAGCACTTTTAAAAGGAGATTTAACAGGTCTTGTTCCTGAATTCATTATAGAAAAGATAAAAGAGAAAATTGGATAAAAAAATACCTTTTATAGATAAAGTTAAAATAAAGGTTAAGGCAGGTGATGGAGGAAATGGTTGTATAAGTTTTAGGAGAGAAAAATATGTTCCAAGGGGAGGACCTGATGGAGGAGATGGAGGCAAAGGAGGAGATGTGATTCTTTATGGAGATAAAAATTTGTGGACACTCCTTGATTTTAAATATAGAAAATTTTTTAAAGCAGAAGATGGAAAAGATGGAAAAGGGAAAAATATGAAAGGGAAAGATGGAAAAGATCTATTATTGCCTGTCCCCTTAGGGACATGTATTTATGATGCTGAAAAAAATTTTAAGATAGGTGAGATATTAAAAGAAGGAGAAAAAATAATTGTTGCAAGGGGTGGTAAGGGTGGAAGAGGAAATAAAGCATTTGCAACACCTACAAATAGGGCACCAAGAATAAGGGAAGAAGGTGAAAAGGGAGAAGAAAAAGTTTTAATACTTGAATTAAAATTACTTGCAGATATAGGGATTGTTGGATTCCCAAATTCTGGTAAATCAACGCTTTTAAAGGCTTTAACAAAAGCAGAACCAGAAATAGCACCTTATCCTTTTACAACTTTAACGCCAAATCTTGGAGTTTTAGAAACAAAAGATTTTAAAAGAATAACAATATGTGATATTCCAGGTATTGTTAAAGATGCCCATAAAGGGAAGGGTCTTGGTCTTGATTTTTTAAGACATATAGAGAGGTGCAATTTCTTAATATTTTTAATTGATATAACTTCTCCATCGCCTTTAAAAGACTATGAAATTTTAACTTCAGAAATCAAAGAATATAATCCTTCTATTTTAAATAAAGAAAAAATCTTGGTATTCAATAAAATTGATCTTTTGGAAAAAATTCCAGAAGATTTAAAGAATTTAAAAATAAAAGAAAAAGTTTTTTTCGTATCTGCTTTAAAAGGAATAAATATTCAGGATTTAAAGGAGGAGATTGAAAAATGGAAAAAATAGAGTTAATTTCACTTATTTTGAAAAAAAACTATAATCCCGAAAAATTTATTGAAATTATAAAAAATAATAAAAAGGATATATTGATTGAAAAACATCTTTTAAAAAAGGCAGAAGAAATAGAAAAGGAATGTAAAAAAAAGGGTTGGTGGATAAAGACAATTTTTGATAAAGATTTTCCAAACGAATTTTTAGAGATTAAAAATCCTCCCCTTGTTATATTTGGAATAGGCAATGAAAGGTTTGATGGTTTTAAATTTGCAATAATAGGTACGAGAAGGCCAAGTCATTACGGTAAAAAGATAGCAAGAGTTTTTTCAAGAGAACTTGCTGAAAATGGAATCTGTATAGTTTCTGGTGGGGCAAGGGGGATTGATACAGAGGTTCATAAAGGGTGTATTGAGGCAAATGGAAAAACAATTTGTATTCTTGGTAGTGGTTTTAAATACCTTTATCCACCGGAAAATAAAAAATTATTTGCAAAAATAGTCGAAAAAGGCGGTTCAATTATCACTGAATTTGCTCCTGATACTCCTCCTTATAAATACAATTTTCCATTTAGAAATAGATTAATTTCTGCTCTTTCAAAAGGAATACTTGTTATAGAAGCAAGTTCAAAATCAGGGACATTTTCAACAGTTGAATGGGGAATTTCACAGGGAAAGGAAATATTTGCAATTCCAGGCCCTATTGATAGCAGAGAAAGTGAAGGAACAAATTATTTGATAAAAGAAGGAGCATATTGCACAACATCACCAAACGATATACTTTCATTTTTTGGAATAAAAGAGAAGAAAAAAGAAATAATTTTAACAGATGAGGAAAAAGAAATAATGGAATTACTTAAAATCCCAAGAAGTATTGAAGAAATTATTGAAATTACAGGTAAGCCTTTATCTTTTATATATACAACAATTTTTTCTTTACAGATGAAAAAAATAGTTGATGTTTTACCAGGAAATAAATATGTTTCCTTAATTTAGTCTTTTGAAACCCTTGAGAAATAAGGTTTTCCACTTGACAAATTTTTAAAAATATTGTATAATATAATAGTTTAAATTCTTTGAAAATTTTGATTGCCCCGGGGATTTAAAAATAAATATTAAAAAAGGAGGTGAAGGATGAATAAACAAGAACTTATAAATGAAATTGCAAAAAAGGCAAATTTGACAAAGAAAGATGCATCAGCAGCACTTGATGCAACAATTGAGGCTATAAAAGCCTCTTTAAAGAAAGGAAGCGAAGTAAGGCTTGTTGGATTTGGAACATTTGCAGTGAAAAAAAGAGGAGCAAGAAAAGGAAGAAATCCAAAAACAGGAGAGGAGATTAAGATTCCAGCTAAAAAGGTACCTGTATTTAGACCAGCCTCAGAACTAAAAAAACTTGTTGCTTAATTTTCCCCTTTCCCCGGGGCATTTTTATTTATGAAAAAATTTTTAATATATTATTTTATTTTTTTATTCTTACCCCTTTCTTTTTACACATTTTTATTGGTATTTTCTCAATTCAAAATAGATATTTATTTAAGATTGTTTTTCTTTTTATTTTCCTTTTTTATTTTCTTTTTCTTTTACATTTATCCGGGTTTTTTTTATATTGTGAAGGATAAATTTTTGTATATTTTTGGAAATTCTTATAAAATAAGGGATTTTTTTGAAGTTCTTAACTTATCATTTCTTTCAATACTCTTTATAATTCTCAATACATCTCTTTTTATTTTAAAATACTATCTTTTAATAATTTATTTTTTTGAAATAATTTTCCCTTTTTACTCTAAAAAATATGGAAAAGAAAAATAAAATTCCAATTGTTTTGATTGTTGGAAGAGTTAATGTTGGGAAATCAACTATTTTTAATAGGTTGGCAGGGAAAAATATTTCAATTTTTCATAAAAGACCAGGAATAACAAGAGACCCAATTGAAAAAATAATCAATTATAAAGATAAATCATTTTTATTAGTTGATACAGGAGGTCTTTTTTCTGATGATATTTTGAAAGAAGAGATAAATAAAAAGATAGACGAATTCTTTAAAAAAGCCGATATTTTCTTATTTGTTATGGATGCAAAAGATGGCTTTACTCCCTATGATGAGGAAATACTTAAAAGACTTAGAAAAGAAGGGAAAAAGATAATAGGTGTTGTTAATAAGATTGATTCATCAAAAAGAGCACCTGATGAAGAATTTTATAAAACTGGCTTAGATGAAATATTCTTTATTTCAGCAGAGCATAAGATAGGTATTGATTCTCTTTTAGAAAGGATTATAGAAATAAAAGGTGTCCCTTTTAAAGAAGAGGAAAAGTCAAAAATTAAAGTTATAATAGTTGGAAGACCAAATGTTGGAAAATCTTCCCTTTTTAATTTACTTGTTGGAGAGGAAAGAGCAATAGTAGCACCTATGCCAGGAACAACAAGGGATGTTATAGAAAAAATAAAAGAAGAATTTATATTCATAGATACTGCAGGGATAAAAAAAAGATATAAAGATGAAATAGAATATTATTCTTATTTAAAAACTTTTAGGACAATAAAATGGGCTGATTGTGCACTCCTTTTGATAGATGCAAAGGAAGGGTTAACAAAAATGGATAAAAAGATTTTTTCCCTTCTTGAAGAGGAAGGAAGGGGAATAATTATACTCTTAAATAAGATTGACCTTTTAAAAAAAGAAGAAAGAAAAAAGATTTTTGAAGAATTTGATATTGTATTTCCACCTGCAAAGGGTTATCCAAAAATTTTAATATCTGCTTTAACAGGTGAAGGAGTAGAGATAATTGAAGGTGTGGTTAAAAATGTTTATAAGAATTTAAAAAGGGATTTTAAAAAAGAAGAAGTTCAGGAATTCATTAAAAATATATTTAATAAATTTCCTCCAAGGGAATACTTTTATGATTTCTATTATGCAGGGAAATTTCCCCATACATTTGTGATTGAAACAAAAAAAGAAGTTGATTTAGAATATATAAATTTTTTAAAAAATAAGATAAGGGAAAATTTTTTGCTTTATGGCTGTCCCATTAAAATTTTAAATAAGTTAAGGAGATGAGATTTTTATTTCCTTTAATAGGTTATTTAGTAGGAGCAATTCCTTTTGGTTACATAATTGTTAGATTAAAGGGAAAAGACATAAGAAAATTTGGAAGTGGAAACATAGGTGCAACAAATGTTTTTAGATTTGATAAAAAACTTGGAATAATTACAGGTATTCTTGATATATTGAAATCTTTAATTCCCACATTTTTTGCCTTAAAATATTTTGATTTTTTAATTGCTTCAATCACAGGAATTCTATCAATAATAGGACATGCAACAAGCCCATTTTTGAAATTTAAAGGTGGTAAAAGTGTTTCATGCACATTTGGGACATACATTGTTTTAGCACCTATCCATTTTTTAATTTCCTTTGTTTTTTTTATTTTAATTATTATATTTACAAAGACTGTTTCAATTGGTTCAATAATTTCAATTTTTATACTTTCAATTTTAATAGTATTATCTAAATTTCCTTTATATTTTAAAATATTAACATTTTTTGTTTTCCTTTTTATTCTCTTTCTTCACAGAGAAAATATAAAAAGGATAATAAAAGGGGAGGAAAAGAAATTAAGATTTTAATTCTTTTAATTCTTTATTCAATTGGTGATGATTCATTTGATATCTTAAAAAGAATAGTTTCTTTTGGTCCAAGAACCCCTGGTGAAATTGCCCATAAAAAATCAAGAGAATTTATAATAAATTTTTTAAAAGAGAAAGGCTATGAGGTGAAAGTTCAGGAGTTTAAAAAAGATAATATGATTTTCTATAATATAATTGGAAACTATGGCAAAGGGAAAAAGGTTTTACTTGGAACCCATTATGATACATATCCAGGGATTCCCGGTGCAAATGATTCTGGTTCTGGAACTTCCCTTTTACTTTCAATTTTGGATTCATTAAAAAAATTCAGTTTTGGAATAGAGGTTGTATTTTTTGATGGTGAAGATTATGGAAATGCCCCTTGCTATGGTTCAAAATTTTTTTCAGAAAAAATTAATCCAGAAGAATATTATTTTGGAATAATAGTTGATATGATAGGTGATAAAAATCTTGAGATATATAAAGAGATAAATTCCCTAAAATTTGCACAGGATATTTTAAATAAATTCTTTGAAATTGCTTATAAAAATGATTTAAAAAGTTTTATTCCAATAGAGAAATACTCAATAATTGATGACCATATTCCTTTAAATGAAAAAGGATTAAAAACAGTTCTTTTAATAGATTTTGATTATCCTTTCTGGCATACAGTTTATGATGACACTTTCAATATATCAAAAAATTCTTTAGAAGAAGTTGGCAAAGCAATTCTTTTATATTTAAAATATTTTGAAAATGAAAAATGAATTTGAATTCATAAAATTTTTGAAAAAATATAGAATAAAAAACAAAAGAATAGTTATGGGTATTGGAGATGATTCAGCAGCAATTCTGCCTTCAAAAGATAAATATATTCTTTTGACTTCTGATTCACTGTGTGAGGATATTCATTTTAAAGAAAATTGGATGGATTTATATAAGATTGGAAGAAAATTAATTTTAAGGGGATTATCAGATATTGTTGCCTGTGGTGGAGTGCCTCTATGTGCGAATGTTGATTTAAAGATTCCAAAAGAAAATATAAAAAATTTGAAAAAATTCTATGATGCTATTTTTGATGTTTCAAAGGAATACAATTTTTTTATTTCAGGTGGTGATTTAGTAATTCATAAAGATAAAATAATTGCAGATGTTTTTTTAATAGGAGAGGTTGAAAGGGAAAATCTTATTTTAAGGAAAGGAGCAAAGGAGAATGATGTTGTATGTGTTACAGGAGATTTGGGTCTTTCAAATCTTGCAATTGATATTTTAAATAATAAAATAAGAGTTTCAAAGAAAATTAAAGAGATTGCTCTTGAAAAATTCTATAATCCAAAAATCCATTTAAAAGAAATAAGGAAAATATTAAAAAAGATAAAGATAAATTCAATGATAGATATATCAGATGGTCTTTCAAAGGATATGAATCATATAGCATTTGAAAGTAATGTAAAGATAATAATATTTGAAGAAAAAATTCCTGTTGCAAAGGAAATATTTGAAGTAAAAATAAAAGACCCCTTTGAATATGCAATAAATTCAGGTGAAGAATACGAGTTAATTTTTACAACTTCTTTAAAGGATTATGAAAAAATAAAAAATTTTAAAGATATAAAAATAACAAAAATAGGAGAAGTTTTAAAAGGAAAAGGTGTTTATATTAAAAAAATAAATGGAGAAATAAAGCCATTAAAAATAAAGGGATATGATAAATTTTATCTTATTTGAATTCTTTGAATAATTTTTTTATTTTTAAATGAATCTTAAGAATCCTTTTAAATTTCCCTTTCTCTATAAGTTCTTTTTTAATTTTTTTAAATTCATTATCTAACCTTCCTAAAATTTTCATCCTCATTTCACATGACCATCTATCATACATCTTTTTAAAAGGTTCTTCCTTTAAAATATTAATAGATTTTAAAATTTCTTTCTCCGCATAATTCAATTTCCCAATTTTTAAAAATAAGTTAGCCTGCGTCAAATGGAATTCAAAATCTGAATAGTCAGTTGTAAAATATATGCCATTATTTATCAAAATATTTTCTTTTCTTCTTATTTCTATTAAATAATTTGGGATATTAACTTTTTTTCTTATATTTGATAATAGGCAGGATAAATTCCTTTTTGGATTTTTACTTTGAGGCCAAAAATTGTTATAAATATCTTCGAGATTTAATTCTGTTTCAGGTTCGTTAATTCTTAAGGCTATGTGAATAAGAAAAGCCTTTTCCTTTGGAGATAATTTAATTTTTAAATGTTTATTATTTTTATAAATCTTAAAATTATTTAAGAATTCTATATAAAATATAATAGGCTCTCCATTAAATATTGGCAATTTTGAAATTGCTTTAGGAATTTTAACCTTGGTTCTTCTTTTTTTAATACTCATTATTATATGTGGAAAAAAGAAAATATATTTAAAGAAGGATGTTAGAAGATATTTTTTCTTCGCATAATTAAAGGCCTCATAATATTTTTTGTTTTTTAAGAGTATCAGAAGCCTGATAGAAGGAGGAAGACATTTATATGAATATTTTTTCTCTTCATTATTTAGTAAATTATTTATAATAAATAATCCTCTTTCTGTGCTATATTTTTTTAATACAGTTTTTAAACTCTTTAAAATGATGTAGGCTTTTTCCCTCTTGTTTATGCTCATATAAGCACTTGCTAAAGTTAGATAAATATTAAATAAATAAGGTATTATTTCTTTTTTACCAAAATTAGAGATGAAGGAAGATAAAATAGATATTGCTTTTAAAGGAAAACCTTTAATGAGTAAATGAGTACCATAAATATAAATATTTTCTAAATCTTTACTCCAATTAGGCCATTCTACTTCCTTGATATTTGAAAATTTATATTTTCCTTTTAAAAGGGAGATATTAAAAAGAGCACCTTTTAATTTATTATTTGTTCTTTCATCTAATTTATTTAATGCCCCTAAAAGTAAGGATTCTGCCTTTTTATATTCATTAAGATTAATGTATAAGAATGCTAAAGAATACATTAAATAATATTGATTTTTCTTTTTCAAAATAATTTTTCTACACGTATTTGCTATCTTCCTTGCTTCTTCTGTTTTTAATATATTACATAAAGCAATGCCTTTAAGTATATTCAATGTAAAAAGAGGCTCAAAGAAGATACTACTTTTTCTTATTTTATTTAAATTTAATAAATCCTCAATCTCTTTTATTTCTCTTAATGCCTCATAATACCTGCCCTGCCATTCTAAAGCTATTATAAATTGAATACCACTTCTCAATGTAGAATAATAAAATTTTTTATCTTTTAAACTTTTGTAAGTTTTCTTTACTTTCTTTAAATACTCCTTTAAAGGAATTTTACCAAATAGATGGGCATTTTTTTCTAATTTTCTTCTAATATTTAAAAATTTATCAGGGATATTTTCAATAATTTCATTTTTTGGCAACGAAGGTATTGAGTTTATAATTTGAGCACACATTTTTATTTCATTTGTATCAAAATGGATTTTTGCTATATTGTATTTGTAAATTGCTTCTTTTGACCAGGGTATATATTGAGTGAAATTGTTTGACATATTTTCCTTTTTAAATCCACAATAACCATACCTTTTCCATATACTCCATATACCCTTTATGGAAATTTTTATATTTTCTTTTTCAAGCAATTCTTTTGCTTTTCTCACACTTATAAAGGGATTTTTTTCTTTTAAAAGAATTATTTTTTCTTCAATGTCTTTACTCTTTCTATTCCAGGGTCTTCTATAACCTGTTGAAATTCTTTCCCTTTTTATCTCAATTTTTTTATCATTAACTTCACCTTTTCCATCTTTTATTTCTTTATAAATTTTTACCCATTTATAAACTGTTTGATAATGAATGTTAAATTCCTTTGCTGTTTTTCTTAAAGAGCCATTGTTTAAGTAATGTTCAATCACTTGGACAGGAGCAAATTTAAAATTTAATTTGTTATACATAGAGGAAACATTATAACAAAAATATTCTAAAAATTTCAAATAAGTTTATTAAATTCATAAAAATTATTGAAATTCAATTAAATTTTATTTAAATCAATATTAAATTTCATATAAATTTGAGATTAATTTAATAAACAAATGGAAAGGGAGGTGGAATATGGTTAAATCTCTAAAAAAAATGCTGTGTGTCTCTCTACTCACAGGTATTCTTTATTCTCAACTGATTGTAAAAACTGTCGGAACAAGTGGCTATGAGACAGGTAATTCTTTTATAAGGCTGGAAAGTGGAAATTTCATAATTGTAGGAAACCGTGGTAATAATATACTTCTTACAAAAGTGAATAGTTCCTTTAATCCGATTTGGTCAAAGGAAATTGGAGGGGATAGTATAGAATATGGATATTCAGTTATTCAGACTTCTGATAAAAATGTCGTTTTGACCGGGCTAGGATATGATTATAATTCAGGTGCCTCTGGGATATTGATTTCAAAATTTGATACAAATGGAAATCATATATGGTCAAGGTTGATATCCTATCCTTCTTTATCTCCCTCATCTGGTCCACATGGTATTATAGAAATTCAAGATGGTAGTTTATATGTAGTTGGATCTGGAAGGCCTCCTGGAGAATACTTTGAAGTATTTTTGTCAAAATTTGATGCAAATGGAAATCATCTTTGGTCTAAGACAATCGGAGGAGGTCTTGAGGATTATTCAACAGAAATAATTTCAACAAGTGATAATGGATTACTCATAGTAGGTAGTATTTATTTAAGTGTTGGTGGACATGACCATCTTCTTGTTTTAAAACTTAGTAGAGAAGGTGCCCTTACATGGTATAAGGCAATATATGAGCAAAATATTTATGGTTATGAATGGATTAATGGAGTTATTCAATCTCAGGATGGTGGATTTGTAATAGTTGGTGCAACACGAAATCCTACTATTTCTCGTGATATATTTATAGCTAAACTTGATATAAATGGAAACATTATATGGTCAAAAGCATTAGGATCAATAGGCACTTACTCAGATGCCTACTCTGTAATCCAATTAAATAATGGAAATTTTGTTTTGATAGGAACTAACGGTAATGATTT
>JBDRZF010000005.1:0-14268 GCA_039803805.1 Caldifarciminota bacterium | reverse complement strand
GCATTCTAAAATATTTTCTTTGAATTCTAAATTTACTTTACCAAGAGAATCTCTAAAAGAATAAAAATTTTTACGAAATTTAAAAATCCCTTTCTCTTCAAAATCTCCAGCAAAAGGAGTATAAGCAATTATTTTAGTAAAAAATAAGGTGTCCTCTCTTCTAATATTTAAACTTGCACCTCCTATTAAGAAGTTTTTATAATAAAGAGAATCAAAACTTACTGTTATAAAATCTTCTTTTATGTCTTCTTTACCAAAAGTAAATTTAAACTTTGGAATCCTGAAATCTTTGTATTTAAAATCTTTTAAGTCTCCATATGCAACAAGTTTTATTTTTTTGTCCTCCTTTTTATAAATTCCAAAAATCTCTCCATTCGCTCCTTTTATATAAGGAAATGTATTTTCTTTATCTATATTTATTTTAAATTTTAAATCCTGAGGATATTTACCTGAAAGAGAAAATTCCATACCCTTTGTTTTTAAATTCAAAGTATCAATTTTAATAATTTTTTCTTTGAAAAAGAAAGAAAGTTTACAAAAACCATTAATTTTCTCAAATTTCTCATAATTAAGATTTTCAATGTATATCTCCGATTTTAAATGATTTCGCGTAACTTTTAATTCACTCACAACTTCAAAATTGAATAAATAATTTTTTAAAAAATATTCCCCTTTTAGATAACTTGCCATATCAATAAATATTTTATCAGGGTTTTTAAAATTCTTAATACTTCCTGAAACGGAAATTTCCCCTCTTTTTTCTTTTCCTTCAAAATAAATTATATCAATATCTTTATCCTTAATCTTAATTTTCCCCTCAAGAAAATCAAAATTAAAATAATAAATCTTTGTATTTTTTAATTTTATTTCAATAGTTGGATAATAAAATAAAATCTCACCTTTTGTCTTAAAAATTTTATTTTCAAATTCAATTATCTTAATATTCTGCTTTTTTATATTACCTTGTAGAATTGTCTTTAAATAGAAAGGATAAGGTTCTAAGGATTCCAAACTTAAAAGAGATAAAAAGTTTAATCCTTTAGAAACTTTTAAAAAACCTTTAATATTTTTAATTTTATAAGACTTATCCTTATTTAAAAATTCTAAAAAATTTATCTTGAAATTTTCTATTAAAAAAGACGGAAAGGAAAACCTCTTAATTCCAACATCTTTTGCTTCTTCTCCTTTAAAAATATTTTGGGTAAATATAACACTCTCAGCAGAAACACTTCTAATACTTTTATTTATAATAAGGGATGTCAAATCATAAGATATTTTTAGATTCCTTATCCAAAATACATTTTCAACCTCTATTTTTTTAAAGGATAAACCATTGAACACATTAAATTTATAATCTTCTATCTTAACAAGATCACCCCATTTTTTATAAAGAAATTTTACTATCTCTTCTTTAGTCTTATTATAAGCATAAAAATAAGAAAGAATAATTAAAAGAGCAAAAAGGGAAAATGTCAAAAGATAAATTAAAAACTTTTTAAAAAATCTCATCAAATTTACTTACTAAATAGGGAACTTTTTCACCAATCTTTTTTATATCTTCATATAGAAAATGATCTTCTAAAATAATTTTGAAATCTTCTAAAATAGAATCATAAATTCTGGAGAGAAACTCGGGAAGTTTTATCTTTCTCATGTATATTCCCCTTAAAGAAGAGAGTAATTCTACAAGTAATATACCCTTTAAATTTTCAAGCATTTCAAAAAGTCTTAAAGCAGAATTTGCACTCATACTTACAAAATCCTCTTGGTTTAAGGATGTTGGCAATGTATCAACACTATGCGGTAAAGATAATGTTTTATTAAAGGAAGCAAGAGAACTTGCAACAACCTGTGCAATCATATACCCTGAAGAAAATCCTTCCTCCTTTGCTAAAAATTTTGGAAGAATATCATCTACACCCATCAACTGAAATATTCTTCTTTCAGAAAAATTACCAAGAATAGAAATAAGTATTGCCATAACATCTGATGAAACTGATAGCCTTTGTCCATGGAAATTTCCACCAAATATCACTTTTCCATCCTTTATTATTGGATTATCACTAACTGCATTCATTTCAGAAAGTATTAATTTTTTAATAAAATTCTTAAATTCCAAAACAGTTCCAAAAATTTGGGGTATGCATCTTAATGTATAAGGATCCTGAACGCTTTTTCTCAAACCAATTTTCTTATAACCTTTTAGAGCCTTTTTAAAAACTTTTGAAATATATTTTTGTTCAGGTGAATTTCTTATTTCACCCAAAAATGAATCAAGGGATAAAGTATCTCCATCAAGGGCTATAAAAGAAAAAATTGAAGAAATTATTGCAAGTTTAAATAAATCTTCAAACTCAAAAAAAGAATGAATTAAAAGGGACAAAGAGAATTGAGTCCCATTAATCAATGCTATACCCTCTTTTTCTTTAAGTTTGTAGGGTTCTATATTTTTTCTTTTTAAAACAAAATAGGCAGGCTTCATTTCTTTATTTTCAAGGACATATCCCTCTCCAATTATACATAATCCTATAAAAGATAAAGGAGCAAGATCTCCTGATGCTCCAACAGATCCCTTTAAAGGAACAAAGGGGATTATATCTTTGTTTAAAAATTCCACCATCTTTTTTATTAATTCCAAACTTACACCTGAGTAACCTTTACAAAGGGAATTCATTCTTAAAAGAATTGCTCCTCTTACAACTTCAGGAGGAGCAGGTTTTCCAAAACCTATTGCATGGCTCCTCAAAATATTTTTTTGGAAAATAAGTATTTTATCCTCTGAAATAACTTTATTGGCAAATTTACCAACTCCTGTGTTAACTGAATAGATTACTTTACCCCTTTTTAAAAGGTCAAGAAGTTTTTCTCTATTTTTTTTAACTTTTTCTTCAATTTCTTTTGAAATTTTTATTTCTTCTTTTAAATAAACTATTTTTTTATATTTTTCTAAATCAAGTCCATTTTTATCAATTTCAACCATTTTAAAATAAACTCATTTGTTTTCTTTCTTTACTCTCTTCTTTTTCTTCTTCTCCTTCAAGAACATATATTTTACCATATACACCGTCATAGCCCGGAATTTTTTTAACTAAATTTTCTCTTACATTCTTTATACCTTTTGCAACACGGAAGTTAAATTTATTTTCTATTTCTTCAATAGGAGCATTCATCAAAACTTCCATCTCATTTCCAAAATAGGAAACCATTTTGAGATATTCATCTCTTACCAATTTTGATTCTTTGTTAGCCCCTATAGCCTCTGATATTATTTCATCAAGGGGCACAAGATTTTTAAAAGGTATGAATTTTAAAGGTTTTTCACCTTCTTTTCTTGTTGAGAGTGTAATCACCCTATGCAAAACACCGATTGTAAGGGGTTTCTCACAAACAGGACATAAATATCCATTTCTTATTGTATCTTCTGGGTGCATTGATACTCCGCATTTTCTATGACCATCGTAGTGATATTTACCTTCTTCAGGATAAAATTCTATAGTAAAAAGAAATTTTTTATCATCCTTTTCTTTCAAAACTCTTTTTAATTCAAAGTAATCCATTCTTTCTTTAAAACAATTTGCTTCTCTTCCAATCCTTAAAGGTGAGTGAGAATCTGAATTTGAAACAAGTGAAAAATTATCAATCTCTTTAATCCTCCAGTTCATTTCTGGATCAGAAGAGAGCCCTGTTTCAAGAGCAGTAACTTTATCAAGATATTTTCCAAAACATTCTTCTATACTATCAAATCCAGAATTAGAGCCAAAAAGGGAAAACCACGGTGTCCATATATGGGCAGGTATAATCATGGCATCTTCACATACAGAAAGAAGAATCTCTATAAAATTTTCTGCTTCAAGTGAGAGGGTTGGTCGTCCATCCTGTTTAAGGGAACCATAAGGAGAAATTTTCTGGTTAAATTTAATAACCGATTCAAAATCAGGAAAGCATACTACAATATGAATTTTCCTTGTTTTATTATATTTTGAATATACAAGGCTGACTTCACCTGAAAGAATAAAATCAACACCATCATATTCAAAAATACCTTTTAAAGATGGCTTTAGAAGTTTTTCTAAATTTTTAAACCATTCAGGATGCGTTATATCTCCTGTTCCAAGTAAATTTATTCCCTTAATTTTAGCCCATTTTGAGAGATTCTCAATGTCCATATCAGGGCTTGTTGCCCTTGAATATTTTGAATGAATATGCAAATCTGCTATGTACATCACTTTAAAGCAACAACAACCATTCTTATGGTTGTCTCATTTATTTCATTAAAGGTTTTAAAATCAAAAAAATAAACCTTTTTAAAGGAAACCTTTTTTAAAAGACTTTCTATCTCATCAGGAAAATAAGCCTTTTCTTTGTGAATTTCTTCTATTAAAAAGGACTTATCTTTTTCTTTAACATGTAAAAGAAGTTTAAGAGTTGAAATTCTTTCTTCTTCATTCCACTCATTTTTCCAAATAGAATAAACATTTCCTCTCTCTTTAATAGTGGTAGAATTATCCCATATTTCCTTTAAAGAATAATAAGTATTCATATCAAATATGAATATGCCATTATTTTTAAGAACATTATATACCCCCTTAAAACATCTTTCCATATCCTCTATGGTTAAAAGGTAATTCATACTATCAAAAAAAGAAAAAACTGCGTCAAATTTTTCATTCAAATTTAACTCCCTCATATCCATTTTTAATAAACGAACATTTTTCTTCCCTTTTAATTTTCTTTTGGCAATTTCTAACATACTCTCAGAGATATCAACACCTGTGATATCAAAACCCATTTCACAAAGATATACAATTTCTTCCCCTGTTCCACAAGCAATATCAAGTATTTTTTCAGGATGTACATTAAAAAGTTCACAAATTTTTATAAAATACTGAGCCCATCCCTTATAATCTATATTTTGCATCAAAATATCATAATAAGGGGCTATTTTATCAAATATCTTTTCCAAATTTTAATTATAATTTCTTTTTTAAAACTTTTTCAAATTTATTAAAAAATTCATCTATCTGAGAATAATTTATAATAAAAGGAGGGGCAAGAGCAATAATATTTAAATTTATACCTTCTAAAAGTGTAAGTATTTTTTGCTCAAAAAGAAGTTTCTTCCATAATTTTTTAGCAAAATCTGTTTCAATTCCAATCAAAAGTCCTTTCCCCTTTATCTTTTTAATAATGTCAAATTTTTCTTTTAAACTTTCAAGATTCTTTAAAATATAATCCCCCTTTTCTATCACTTCTTTTTTTAAGTCAAATCTTTCAAGTTTTTCCAAAAATTTAATCGCAATAAAAGAAGAAAAGGGATGACCTGCAAAAGTTGATGCGTGTAATGTTTCTTCTTCTTTATTTTTCCAAGCATTCATTATATCTTTCTTTCCCACACATATAGAAAGAGGAAAACCTGAGGCAATTCCTTTACCAATACAAAGTATATCAGGTTTTACATCAAACCATTCATAAGCAAATATTTTTCCCGTTCTTCCAAGCCCTGTAAAAATCTCATCAAATATTAAAATTATATCTTCTTTTTTACATATACTTGCCAATTCTTTGATAAAGAAAAAAGGTGGTAAGTTTATTCCACCTCTTGCCTGTATTGGTTCTAAAATAATACTTGAAACCGGTAACCTCTTTATTAATCTTTTTACTTTATCTAAAGTTTTTTCTGCTTTTACCTCATCTTCTGGGAAAGGCAATCTCTTTATTTTTTTATAAATAAAGGGAATAAAGAATTTTTTTTGAAATCTATCAGTTAAGGAAAGAGAAAGTCCGGTTAATCCGTGATAGGAATTCTCAAAGGAAATTATGTATTCTTTTTTTGTATAAAGATAGGCAGTCTTTATAGCAATTTCACAAACCTCTGAACCCGTATTCAAAATAATAGCCTGATAATCTCCTTTAATCATCTTACATATTTTCTCAGCAAGGAGAACTCTGTAAACATTACTGAAAAGGTCTCCCAAACCATGGATTAAAATTTTATCTATTTTTTTTATATCTTTTAAAATAAAATCTGGTGAATGTCCAAAATTCATTACACCAAAAAAGGATGTCATATCAAGATATCTTTTCCCACCTTCGTCCCAGAAATAGACTCCTTTGGCTTTTTTTAAAAATAGATGAAGATAATTCCTTCTTTTAATAAAAATTGCAGGTGATTCATATTTAAAAGCAAGTTTTTTAAAATCCATTTTTAAATCCTTTAAAAAATTATTATAATGTAAAGTTTTAAAAATGGGCAATAAAATTAAAATTAAAAGAACTTTTTGTTTTTGTTTTTTCCCCAATTTTTAATAAAAATGAAAGATTCATTTCTAAGTTATCTCTCATCTTTTTTAACAAAGATAGCCTTTCCTCTATTCTCCATTTCTCTTTTTCATAAAAAGAAATATTTGAAAAAGGATTTTTAACATTTTGGAAAATAAAAAAAACTTCTTCTCTTATTTCTGTATGAAAAATAAAGAAATTTATACCCGGCATAAATTCAAAATAATTTTTCCTCATCACTTTACTCCCAAAATAAAATGGGGATTCATTTTTCTGAATCCCATAACCCGTAGAAAAACTCACATTTATTTTTTCTAAACTTTTTCTTAAACCCGCTAAAAATTTGTATTCTCTTATTTTAGCCTTTACATTTTCTTCCCACATATCTTTTGAAAATCTGAAAATAAACCCTGTTTCAGGAACAAATTTTTTGACATCCTTTCTAAAACTCATATTCCACTCAAAAGAAGAAGTTTTAAGGGGATACAAATAATATTCCTTATCTTCATTTTTTGAATAAATAGTATATAAACTTGTATAAATTGGAAAGTCAACATTTAAATTAAGAGAATAACTCTCATTTTTTGAAACAATTTCCTCTCTTAATCTCTTTTCCTCTTTTTCTTGTGTTAAAAAAATTGAATAAATATCTCCGAATAGTTCCAATTTTGAGTGGATTTCCTTTTTACAGCCGTTATTATCTCTTGTGATGAAGAATTCCCTTTTTATATAACTTCCGTTCTCATCCGGATAAAAGGTCTTTGTAAGAGAATCATAAGAAAAATTACCCTTTCCTTTCCCAACAAATATATACTCTATATTCTTTTCAGAGACCACTTCTGGATTTTTAGTAAGATTTAGACTCATTCTAAAATCTTTATAAGGGGAAAAGTTATAAAAAAAACTGTAAAAATAATCCCTCTTAATTTTTTTTAAGTAAGGTTTAAAAAATATGTATTTAAAAGTGCCTTTTACATAAAATATACTTTTAAAACTCAAATTACTGGTTATTGAATTTGAGAGAGTATAAATAGTTTTAAGAAGTAAATTTTCTGAAAAAGTAAAAAATAAATTCTCATGTCCAAAAGAAAATTCCTTTGAAAGGGAATTAACCTTTGAATTTTCAAAAATATTTTTAAATTCAATAAGATATCTACTTTGTTTTTTTGATATTAAAAAACTGTTTCTATAGGTACTTTCTTTCCCTTTTATTTCTTCATAAATTTCTTTTACATTAAAATATTTTAAAGATTCAAATTCATAACTTCTTCTATTAACAATTCCTGAATCGGTTTTTAAATATCCGAGTTCATTTTGCAATTTAAAAATATCTATGTAAATAAAATAGGGAGAAAACAAAATCCTTTGCCTTTCTTCTGCTTTTGTCTTCCACAAAAATTCGTAATTTGTTTCTTTCTCTCTAAAAGGAAAAAAAAGGTTTTTGCCCAAATATTTTCCATATAAATTTATACCGGTTTCACAGTTATTTTTTCTATAATGAAATTTATTTTTTGTCCTGATTCCAAAATCAGCATTATCACCATCATTTAAATTAGAATAGATGTTTTTATCAAATTCAGAAAGAAAAAAATCTATCTCTTGTTCTTTAAAGGAAAGATTAGTAGAGAAAAAATTTTTTCTTTGGGGTAAGTAAAGAATTCTCTGTGGAATATAATCTCCCTTACCATTTCCAACATATTCAAAATAACCTCCCAAATCATTAAATACATAATCTCCTTTATTTTCACCAACAAAGATAAATTGAGCAATATAATCTCCTTTTTTTTCCCCCACATATATGAGTGTATCTCCTCTTTTTATATAATCACCCTTTCCCTCACCTACATATTCATATCCTTTTGTGTATAAAATTTTTTGTGTATCACCTATAGTTTTTAAAAATATCTTATCACTATCAGTTAAAGAAAATAGGGGATTTTTCTCAAAATCTTTTTCTAAAAAATAATTAAAATTTAAATTGAAATTTTTAAAAGCAGGAGATAAACTTGTAAAAAAATAATACTTATCAAAACCACCTTCAATTTTTTCAAAATCTACTTTTAAATTTGAAGTATTTGAAACATTTACTTTTGGGGTTAAAATTATTACCCCTTTTTCGTAATCAATTATATAATCCTCATCTTTTCCGCCTTTTAAAAGTTTATTATCAAGATAAACCTTTTCAGAACCTGGAACTATTCTTTCATATCTTTGAATACCTAAAAAATAAGGTCCATTTTTTCCTGGTATTATATCTATTTTTACACTCTCAAACGTTCCTTTCCCATAGCCTGTTCCTGCTTTAAAAAAAATCCCTTCTTTTTTACCTTCTCCTTCTATTCCAAGCATTTTTCTTTCAATATTTTCTTCTTTAAGAAAAAAATCGCCAATTTTTGTTTTAAAATAGGGAGATTTAATATTAAAATAAGTTTCTTCAAGTTCTGAAAGAGAAATTGTTCCTTCAGAAGGTAAATTTTGGTCTTGGAAAACACCTTCAATTTCAATATTATTTCCTATTTTACCATCAACTCTAAGATTTGTGCTTTGAACAAGTGAAAAATTGCCTTCCTCTATTTTAAAACCGATTTCCTTATTGCCCCTTAATTTAACATCTTCAAACTCCTTTTTTTCTTTTGAAGGTTTTATTAAAGTTTCCTTTTCTTCCTTTAATAAAATTTCATTTTTTCTATAAACGGTATTAATTTCTATATTTTCATACTCAACATAAACTGTATCACCTTTAAAAAATCCTTTTAAAAAAAGGGTGTCGCCCTTAACTTGGTATTCAATATTTTCCTTTGAATATATTTTAATACTATTTATAACGGGGGTTTTTAAAATTATAAATGGTGTTCCAGGCAAAATTGTATCCTTTATTATTTTTGAAGTGAGAATAACTAATAAAAATTTCATTTAACTTCTTTAAAGGGTATTTTAAGAATTGAATCAGATGTTAATATAAAAATAGTATCCTTTAAAAAAATTAAATCATCTATTTTTGAATTTATACAAAAAGTATTTTCCTCATCATTTTTAATTTTTATACAATTTTCTTTCCATAAGAATAATTTAAGATCAAATTTTTTAAATCCATCCCATTTACCATCTGCTTCTTTCTGAATTTTCTTTTCAAAAATATCAAAAGAAACAATTTTATCAGGATAAAGAAAATACAGTTTATCATTTATATATTCCATAGATAAAACATTTTTTGAAGGGGAAAAATCAAGATAAAAAGAATCTCTTCTTGTAAAATTTATAACTTTAATTTTTCCCAAGGTATTATCAAGGAAATAAAAATTGCCTTTATCGTCCTTTGTAAATCTTGAATAATTTCTTTTGAATTTATAAAAGGATAAAATTTTGCCAGAGACCGGATTTATTACATAAAGCCCTTCTTTTGAAAGAATGTAAAGCAAAATAAAATCAAATTTTATTTCATAGGCATTATAAAAATTTTGTTCAAAAAATATTTTTTTATCACCACTTTTTAAATAATTCTTTTCCGAATCAAAAATAAAAAATTCTCCTTTGCAAAAAATCAATGCTTTTAAAGATAACAAAAAATAGATTAACATAAGATTTTTATTCTATATCAAAATCCCTCAACCTTTTCAAACAGTCCTTTTCTCTTATAAGATTTTCTGCCATCTTTCTAATTTCTTCCATATCAGGGTCATTAAATTTTTTATAAATTTCATACAAATAATAAAGTTTATCAATCTTATCTATAAAGTCGCTTTTTGAAAATGTCCACTCAATAGATTTATTTAATAGTTTTTTTGCCTCAGAAATATCGCCTTTTAAATATTTTAACTTTCCTTCAACATACATTTTGTAATATTTTTGCTCTTCAAATTTTAAAATAACAGATTCTTTTGCCTCTTTTAAAGCCTTCTCTGCTTCTTCCGGTTCACCAAGATGGATAAAAATTTCTGCTTTTCCAATATAAAAACCATTTATTATCTTTTCATTTTTGGTATCAAATACAAGATTTCCAAGTTTTTCAAGATATTCCAATACCTTTTCCTTATCTTTTTTCTTTAAATAAAGATACATTAAATTTGAAACTTGAGAAATTATTGCTTGCCTTTGTTTAAATTTTTCATTAATCTCAAAAGCCTTTTTATAATACTCTTCTGCTTTATCTAAATCTCCTTCAAAAATCTCATAGCATACTCCAATATCGTTTAAAGATGCTGCCTTTGCTGGAAAAAGAACAGGATAGTTTGCAACATCCATAAAATATTCAATTGCTTCCTTTTTACCTTCAAAAAGAAAAGTAAGCCCTATGTTATGAATAACAGTTAAAATTCTTCTGTCATCTTTTATCTTCTTTAAAAAAGATAAACTTTTTTGATAAAATTCCCTTGCTCTTTCAATATCTTTCTTTGAATAATATTGATTTCCTAAAAAATTGTAAATTCTACCATACATTAAAGAGGCAAAATAATCAGGGGATTTAAAAGTTTTCCTTTTTACAATCCTCCAAGGATCTTTCTCAAAATCTGGCTCCATTGTATGTTTTTCTTCATACTCTTTTACTTCTTCCAATAATTTATTTCCTTCTTCTATTAAAATATCCTCTTTTTCATTTAAATATTCCTTCCCTATTAAAAGGAAATATTTACCAAGTAGATAATCCTCCTCTTTTAAACTTTCTAAAATTTTTTTAAGTAATTTAACTGATTCATCATACTTTTCAATAAGATTCAAATAAATAGCCTCACAAAGAAAAATCTCGGGAGTCTTTAATATTCCTTCATTTTCTATTTCTTTTAAAAAACTTTCTATAACAGAAATTTTTCCTTCATTAAAAAGGTCAATTACTATACTTTTAAGGTATTTGCCACATCGTGTTGGATCCCTCATTTTTATAGAATGATAAAGGGCGTTCTCCATATCCCCTATACTTTCAAAATAATCCAGAGCATGAATATGAATTCTAAAGAAAAGGTCATATCCAAGGGGAAATTTTTTAAGTTTTCTTTCAAGATAAGATTTTAATAAACGGTGAAAGCGAAAAATAAAAACCCCTTCTCTTATTTCTTCTATTACAGTAAAACCCCTTTCTTTTATTTTATTTATTATTCTTTCAGGATTTTCATATCCCAGTATCCATTTTATTGCTCCATAAGTAAATTCCCTTAACTGTGCAAGAGTAAGAAGATTTATCTTTTCTTCCTCCTCCAAACTATTAAAAATATCTTCCATAAGTCCTTCTAAAAGTTCAGGCCATTCTAAAAGCCCACTGAGTTTTGTTTTAGTATCCCTTTTATCTTTAAAAAACAATATGCAAGGCAATAACCAACCTTCTGTTTTCTCTCTTAATAAAATAGCATCATCACAACTGATTTTCTCACCAAAAAGAGAAGATAAATCAATTATTTCCTCAACAGAAAGAGTAAAAAATTCATCACCCATTATCTTAACATCTTCTTCAAATTCATATGGTAAATTTGCCTCAATGATTACCTTTGCAGGTAAATTTTTAAAAATAGGCAAAATAATTTCTTTGATTATTTTTCCGAAATTTTCCATTAAATGGTAAGTATCAAGAAAAATAAAGTAAGTGCTTTCAGGTAAGATGATATTACTATATTCATTCTTTAAAATTTCCCAAAAAAGATTAGAAATTTCTTTACCATTAATTAAAGAAATTGTCTCTTTTAAAGTAGCGGAAAATTCAGAAAGAATTTGGAGAAGCGAAATTTTAAACACATCAATATCTTTATCTTTATCTTCAATTTGAATAAATATAGGATAAAAATTTGTATCCTGAAAAAATTTTAAAAGTGCCGTTGTTTTTCCATAAGCCGGAGGTGAATAAATATATATTACTTTTGACAAAGTCTCTTTCAATTCTTTCTGGGCTTTTTTAAACACGGGAATATAATTTTCAGGCAATTTTAAATTTACTCTTCTCATCTTCCACCCCCCTTTTATTTATTATGAAAAATAAATACCTATTTAAATTTGTATATATTTTTTAAAGAATTTAATAATATTATGTTGCATTTTTGCAACATTAATTTTACTTATTATACCACTTTATAAATTCCTTTAACCCCTTTACTATTTTTTTACAAATTTCTCTCTGATAATTTTTATTTTTTAAAATTCTTTCTTCTTCAGGATTTGTTATAAAACCTATTTCAATAAGAGCAGAGGGCATATAAACTCCGTAAAGAACATAAAAACCTGCCTGTTTAACTCCCCTATCTTCATCTTTATTATTTACAAGATTTTTTTGTAAAAATTCAGCAAGTTTTTGGGATTCTTTTAAAAATTCAGTCTGCGCAAGGTCAAGAAGTATTGCCTCAAGAATAGTTTTTGCTTCTTTCTCAGGCATCTCAAATTTTAAAGAGGCATTTTCAAGGGCTGCTACTGCTCTCTCCCAATCGGTCTTTGCCTCTGACAAAAAATAAACTTCAATCCCTTTTGACTCCAATTTTTTAGAAGCATTACAATGTATTGAAATAAAAATATCACCTTTTTCTTTATTGGCTATAAGGGCTCTTTGAGAAAGTGAAATAAAGGTGTCTTTTTCTCTTGTCAAAATGGCTTCAATTCCAAGTTCTTTTTCAATCATTTCTTTTAAAATTTTAGAAACTTCAAGGTTTATATCCTTTTCTAAGGTGCCATATTTTCCGCAGGCTCCAGGGTCTTCACCACCATGACCTGGATCTATTATTATTTTTTTTATTTTTCTATTTAAGGTATTTTTAGTATCTTCTAATTTTCTTCCTGTGAATAAAACTTCTATTTTATCTTTATGGGCTTTAATCTTATATTTTTTGACATTTTTAGTAATTGTAAATTTTACAAGAGTATTATCTCCATCTTTATAAAATAAAATCCTTTCTAAATAATCACTTTTGATTTGATATTCATTTGGGAATTGAAAAGAACTTAAAGGTAAAATAATTATGAAATCATTATTATCAATTTTCTTTTCTATGTTTCCACCTACCTCCCCCTCTTTTTTTATAACAACTTTTATACTGTCCCCAAAATTATAAATTTCAGGAGGAAAAAGATTTAATAAAGAAAAAAGCAAAACTAAATTAACCATACCCCTTTTTAAGTTCCCTTTCAATTTCTCTTTTTATCTCTCTTTCCTTTATTATTTGCCTCTTTTCGTATTTCTTTCTTCCACGGACAAGTGCTATCAAAACTTTTATCCACTTCCTTTTGAGATATATTTTTAAAGGAACGATTGTAAGTCCTCTCTCTTTTACTTTTCCAATGAGCCTTTTTATTTCTCTTTTCTTAAGTAAAAGTTTTCTTTTTCTTTCAGGGTCATAAGGAATACTTCCTGAATATTTATAAGGTGCAATGTATAAGTTCAAAATAAAAGCTTCGCCCCCTTCAAATTTAACAAAGGAATCTTTTAAAGATACTGCACCATTTTTAATAGATTTAACTTCACCACCCTGAAGTTCTATTCCTGCTTCTATTTCTTCAAGAATTTCATAATCTCTATAAACCTTTTTATTTTCAACAATCACTTTAATCATTTCCAAAAATAAATGAAAAAATATTTTCAACATTTGTCTTTATAATTAGATTGCCAAAATAGTTATTTGAAATCCATAACAGTGGAGGAACTATAAAATTTTTAAAATCATCATCTTCCAAAAAATCCATTAATAGAATTTTATTTTTTATTATTTCATTATTTAAACTTTTTAAATTCTCATAGTTAATATCCTCTGGCAAAAAAACTTTAATTTCCTTTTTAAATTTATTTTTAATTTTTTGCAAAAGCAAAGAAAAAGTGTTATTATTTTCAGGCAAAAAAATTATTATTTTTTCAAAAGAATTCAAATCAAAAGGAATTTTTAAAAAATTAGTCCTTTTTAAAAATTTATAAAATTTAAATTTTAGCCGTATTTTTTCAAAAAAATTTAATCCCATATGAATCCCAATTTCATTCCAATTAAAAAAATATTTTTACTTTTACCTTTTATAAATTCAAATCCTAAT
>JBDRZF010000004.1:0-14350 GCA_039803805.1 Caldifarciminota bacterium | reverse complement strand
AAAATATGGGCTGGTAAACTTTTAAATCTTGTTAAATTCCCAATAAATAATCCAGAGAATTATCAAATAATTTATCAGGATTTTATTCAAACATTCCCTGAAACTCTTAGGGTTGTACCTGTTAAAGAATTCTATGATACAGTTTTACCAAAACTTATTTCCCCTTCAATATGTGTTGATGAAGATAATTTCAAAAATATAATATGGGATGGAATAAATAAATATTTAAAGATTTATAAAATCGGAAATGATACAATTATAAAAACTTTCTACCCACAAAACCGTGTTAATGACCCATATGTTTCAAAGGAAAATTCATTCATAAGATTTATATGGGTTGAAGATTCTTCAAAGATTTATAGTTCTTATACATTTAAAGGTAAAGGAATTTCAGAAAAAGAAATTGTTTATCAAGGTTATAAAATAAAGGAACCATTTATAAATAAAAATTATATTGTTTTTGTTGAAAATGATGGAGAATTTGACAACTTATGCTTTGGTGAAATAAAAATTCCATTTGAAAAAGAAATTCTATTCTCTGATATTTCTATTCGTTCACCACAAATTCTTTTTGATAAAAATAAATTTCATATAACATTTTATTCAGGTGATACTATTTTTAATTTATATAAGATAGAAAAAGAAGTTCCAGAGACACCACCTGATATTGTTATTAATTTCGGGGATAAAGTCCCATCGCCTTTAACAATTTACAGGGAAGGATATATTTCCTTAGGGATAGAGGATTACAAGAATCTTGATTATGGAGATTCACTTATTTATGAAATTCCACTTTATCATGCATCAAAAGTAAAAATAAAATTTGAGGCATATTTGGATAGGGAAGTAAAAGAAAAAATTTATATAAATAATCATCCTCTTGGTGTATGGCATATAAAGGAAAATAATTATGAAATTTATGAAAAGCAAATTGTCCCACCGATTCTTGATTCAATTTTAAAAATAAAAATTGAAAGAAAGCAGGGTGATAAGGTTTATCTTGGGAAATTGAGTATTTATATAATTGAAAGAAGTGGTGGAGGTGCTCAGGGTGCTGAATTAAAAGAGATTTTGAAATTCTCATTAAACATAATTCCGAATATAATAAAGGATAAGGCAATTTTTGAAATCATAATTCCTGAAAAACAAAAGATAAATCTTTCAATTTATGATGCATCAGGAAGAAAGATTTTAAATATTATAAATAAAGAACTAAGTGCAGGAATTTACAGGATAAATTTTGAAAATAAATTAAATAAAGGAATATATTTTGCAATTCTAAAAGGGAAGGAAAAAAAGGTTAAGAAATTTCTGGTTTTAAGATAAATTCTTACCACTTTTAAAATGTTAGGGTAACAATTTGACTTTTTTAAAAAAAGTAATTTATAATAAAATTTATGATTTTTGCCATATTTTTATTTTTACAAATAAATATTTTTGTAAAAGAAAATGAAGAGATAGCGAATTTCAGGAATAATTCCATATTTGTTAAATGGGATTCTTTAAATTTTTATTTAAAATATGAAGGGAAGGAAGATATTACCCTTTTTATAGGTAATGGATTTTATGGGATTAAAAATATTAAACTTGAAAATGAATATGTTTTTGTTAAACCAATTCATCTTATAATTTATTCTGATGGTAAAAAATTTTTGATAAAGGACTCAATCTTTATTCCACTTTTAACCGATTCTATACTTGTAAAGGATAATTTCTTTAAAATTCCAAAAAATTTCTTTCCTGAAACAACAGTTTATGTTTATTTTTCAGTAAGGGTTAAAAAATCTGATAGTATATTTTATTTTCCAGAGAAAAAAGAATATCAGACAATAATTCCTCTTTATAAACTACTTGTTGATGCAAATGTTGATGGGAAATGGGATATGGATATCATACCAAAAGGTGTGATTGAAAAGATTTATCCTCCTGAGGAATTTTATATCCTTAAGATGAGGATGAGTAAAACAATAATCAGAAAAGGGGAGTATGCATATTTTATAGTTTCTCCTTATGAAGATGGTTTTGTTTCAGCAAGTATTTTTAATGAAATGGGTCAAAAGATATGTGATTTGGAGAAAGCAAAATGGATGCAAAAGGATAATGATTATTTAATTGAATGGAAGCCTGAATTTGATATTTTAAAACCCGGTAAATATTTCTGCATATTTTATTTAAACAATTATCCTGTCTTAAAAGTTCCTGTTTTTCTTGTTAGATAATGAATTTTTATAAAAGATTCTATAGTTTAAAATATATAGGGAAAGAAAATTTTGAAAAATTAAGAGAAAAAAAAATTATTATAATTGGGGCAGGTTCATTAGGCTCAAATATTTTAATTTCTTTAGCAAGGCTCGGCTTTAAAGAAATAAGTATTATAGATTATGATATTGTTGAGGAAGAGAATTTATCAACACAGAATTATGAACTTGAAGATTTAAAAGAGGGAAAACCAAAGGTTTTTGCTTTAAAGGAAAAATGTGAGAGGATAAATAAGGAAGTAAAAATAAATGCAATTCATGAAGAATTTAATCCTGACAATGCATTAGAATTTGTAAGGGGAAATGATATAATAATAGATGCCTCTGATAATTTTGATACAAGATTTTTGATAAACGAAGTTTCTTATAAAGAGAATATTCCATGGGTTCATGGTGCTGTTATAGAGGAAAGGGGAGAAGCAGCAATATTTGTTCCTGATAAAACTGCCTGTTATAGATGTTTTTTGCCGAAAGTGCCAAGAGGCTATATGGAGACATGCGAAATTATGGGTGTTCATCCCTCTATAATTAATTTAGTGGCTGGTTTTGAAATAAACCTTGCAATAAAATATCTTTTAAATAAAGAAGTTCCTGAAAATAAAATTTATTATTTTGATTTAAATAATTTTGATTTCAAATATTTTGAATTTGAAAAAAGGGAAAATTGCCCTGTTTGTTCTCAAAAAGTTTTTCCATTTTTAAAAGGTAAAGAGGGTTTTAATGCCCAAGCACTATGTGGTGGCGGAACATTAAATTTTAAAATTGACAAAAAAATAGATATTGAAAAACTTGAAAAAAGATTAAAGGATTTTGGTGAATGTATATTAAAACCATATTTTTTGAGATTTAGAAAGGATACTTTTGATATAATGTTTTTTAAAGATGGCAAAATTTTTATAAAGGGTAAAGATATTAATAAAGAAAAGGCAAAATTAATTTTAAAGAAATATTTTGGAATATGAAAAGGAGAAAATATATATTCGTTACAGGGGGTGTTGTCTCCTCTCTTGGTAAGGGGGTTGCAACTGCTTCAATAGGTTTTCTTTTAAAAAGGAGGGGGTTAAAAGTAACAATTCAAAAACTTGATCCTTATATAAATGTTGATCCAGGGACAATGAATCCCTTTCAGCATGGAGAAGTCTTTGTTACTGATGATGGTGCAGAAACTGATTTAGATCTTGGACATTATGAAAGATTTATAGATGAGAATCTTTCTCAAATAAACAATGTTACTACAGGTCAGATTTATGGAAGTGTTATTGAGAAGGAGAGAAGAGGTGATTATCTTGGTGCAACAGTTCAGGTTGTTCCCCATATTACTGATGAAATCAAGTCAAAGATAAGAGAAGTAGGTGAAGTATATGATGCAGATATTGTAATAGTTGAAGTTGGTGGAACTGTTGGAGATATTGAATCCTTACCATTTTTAGAGGCAATAAGACAACTTCGCCTTGAAGAAGGTTTTGATAATACCTGTGCAATCCATTTAACACTTGTTCCTTTTATCCCCACAGCAGGAGAATTAAAGACAAAACCAACACAGCATTCTGTTCAAAAATTGAGGGAAATAGGTATACAGCCAGATTTTTTACTTTGCAGGGTTGATAGACCTTTGTCAAGGGAAGCAAGGTATAAGATAGGTCTTTTTGCAAATTTACCCCATGAAAGGGTTATTGAGGCAAGGGATGTTAAAGAGAGTGTTTATGAAGTTCCAATTATTTTCCATCAGCAGGAACTTGATTCTAAAATACTTTCTTATTTAAAAATATATGCTCCTTTGCCAAACCTTTCTGACTGGGAAAAATTTGTGAATGGTATAATAAATCCAAAAGAAGAGGTTAATATTGCAATATGCGGTAAATATACAAATTTAAAGGATTCATATAAAAGTATAATTGAGGCATTTGTTCATTCAGGATATGAAAATGATGCAAGAGTTAATTTAAAGTTTATTGATACTGAAAGGTTTGAAGAGGGTGAGGATGTTGAAGGTGCTTTAAAAGATATTCATGGAATACTTGTTCCAGGAGGTTTTGGTAAAAGAGGAGTTGAAGGCAAAATAAAGGTTATAAACTATGCAAGGGAAAGGAAAATTCCCTTTTTTGGAATATGCCTTGGTATGCAACTTGCTGTTGTTGAATTTTCAAGAAATGTATGTAAATTAAATATGGCAAATTCAACAGAATTTGATCCAGATACAGAGCACCCTGTTGTTAAAATACTTCCTGAAAAAGAAGGGATAAGATATTATGGTGGGACTTTAAGGAAAGGGGCATATCCCTGCAAGATAAAAAAGGGGACGCTTGCCTATTCTCTTTATAAGAAAGAACTAATTTATGAAAGACATAGACATAGATATGAATTAAATCCAGAATATAGAGAAATACTTGAAAAAAATGGACTTATAATAAGTGGTGAATCACCTGATGGATACCTTGCTGAAATAGTTGAAATTAAAGATCATCCATTTTTTATAGGTGTTCAATTTCACCCAGAGTTTTTATCAAGACCTTTAAAGGCACATCCAATTTTTAGAGAATTTGTTAAGGCATCTTTAAAATATAAAAAAGAAAATGTATCCTGAAATTTTAAGAATAGGAAATTTTGTCATATCTTCATATGGAGTTATGGTTGCAATTGCCTTTTTAGTTGCAACAATTATTGCTGAAAAGGAATGGAAAAGAAAAAATCTGGATATAAGAGATTTTAACAATATTTTTATAATTGCTTTAATTTCAGCAATAATTGGTTCAAAACTCCTTTTTGTTTTTGAAAATTATTCCTTTAAAGAAATAGTAAAAAGTCCATTTGAAATTTTACTTTCAAGAGCAGGATTCACCTATTACGGTGGGTTTTTAGGTGCCCTCTTTTGTGTAATAATATATTTAAAAATTAAAAAGATTAAAATTTTAAAAGTTGGTGATATTTTTTCACCTTCCCTTGCAATAGGCTATTCAATTGGAAGAATTGGTTGTTTTCTTGTTGGGGATGATTATGGAAGACCAACAAATTCATTTCTTGGAATTGCCTTTCCAAAGGGTTCCCCTCCAACATATGCAGGCTCCTTAAGAGAAAATTTTGGAGATATAATAAATATTCCTGAAGAAATTCCAGATGATGCCCTTTTAAAAGTATGGCCAACTCAGATTTTTGAAGTAATAACAATGTTTATTGTTTTTTTAATTCTTTTTAGATTAAAGGATAAACTGAAGGAAGGGAAATTATTTGGTCTTTATCTTTTACTTTCAGGCTTGGAAAGATTTTTGATTGAATTTCTAAGGATGACAACAAGAAGTTTTATAAAATTTTTAAGTGTTGCTCAGATTATAGCAATATTTATAATTATTTCAGGAATTATTATATTATGGAAGAGATCAAGAGAGCATTAAAGAATAGTAAAATTTTTAAAGGTCTTCCAGATGATGCAATTGATTATCTTTCAAATTATATAAATTTAAGGGAATTTAAAAAAGGAAGAATAATATTTTTTGAAGGTGATAAGGGTAAAATACTTTATATAATAAAGTCGGGGAAAGTTTCTGTAATAAAGAAAGATAATGAGGGGAAAGAAAGGATAATGGCAATTCTTTCAGAGGGTGATTTTATTGGTGAAATGGCTTTAATTGAAGAAAGTGAAAGGTCTGCAACATGTAAGGCAGAAGAGGATACTGAACTTTTGCTTTTTACAAAGAGAGCCTTTGATGAAATAATGGAAAATAATCCAAAAATTGCATGTATTATTCTAAGGGAAATTACAAGAGTTTTATCTCATAGATTAAGGGAAACAACAGAAAAAATAGTTTAATGAGAATAATACTTTTTACAGGTAAAGGAGGTGTTGGGAAAACAACAATTGCAGCAGCAACAGGGGTTTTCCTTTCAGAAAAAAAATTAAAAACACTTGTAATTTCAATAGATCCTGCCCATTCTTTGAGTGATGTTTTGGAAAAGGAAATTGGCCCAGAACCAACAAAGATTAAAAACAATCTATATGCACAGGAAATTGATGTGTATTACTCTGTTCAAAAACACTGGAAGGCATTAAAGGATTATCTAAAGGCTTTATTTGAATGGAGAGGATTAGATGAAATAATAGCAGAGGAGATGTCAATTTTACCCGGAATGGAAGAAATTGCAGGATTTCTATGGGTTGATTTTCATTTTAGAAATAAAGAATATGATGTTATAATACTTGATTCAGCACCAACAGGAGAAACTTTAAGATTTTTATCCTTACCAGAGGTTGCCGAATGGTGGTTTAGGAAAATATTTCCAATACAAAGGAAAATTGTTAAAACCGTTCGTCCTGCATTAAAAAAGATAACAGATTTTCCATTGCCAGAAGAAGAGACTTATGATGATGCCCAGAGGCTTTTTGATTCCCTTTATTCATTGCATAAGATAATGCAAGACCCTCAAATTTCAAGTATAAGAATTGTTACAAATCCCGAAAAAATGGTGTTAAAAGAAACACAGAGAGCATTTACATATCTTCACCTTTTTGGTTATCCTGTTGATGCTGTTTTAATAAATAGGATTATAAAAGATGAAAATTTTAATGAACTTATAAAGGTTCAAAAGGAATATATTCAAAAACTTGAGGAATTTTTTTATCCTATTCCAGTTTTTAAAATAGATTTTTATAAAGAAGAGGTGATTGGCTATGAGAAACTTTTAAAATTTGCTCAAAATATTTATAATGATAAAGATCCATCAGAAATATTTTATAAAGATATTCCATTTGAATTTAAAAAGAAAGAAAAGGGATACGAGATAATTTTTAAATTAAAAAATGTTCCTAAAGGGAAAGTTGAAATAATTCAAAATCTTGAAGAGATTGTAATTACTATTGGCAATTTCAGAAAATATCTTTATCTTCCAAGAAATTTGATGAATTATAAGGCAAAAGGAGCAAAAATTGATGAAGAAAAACTTGTTATATTTCTTGAACCATCATAATTTTTTGATTTTATGAATTTTTATCCTTTAATATTAAAAAATGATTTTTAATCTTTTAAAGGAAATTGAAAATGAAGAACATAGAATATTAAGGGAAGCAGTAAGAAAATTTGTTAAAGAAAGAGTTGCTCCTCGTGCAAAAGAAATTGACGAAAATGATGAATTCCCAAAAGATTTGTTTAAAGAGATGGCTCTTCTCGGATTCACTGGTATAATGATTCCTGAAGAGTATGGAGGTTTAGGTGATGATGTGCTTTCAGCAGTTATTGTTCTTGAAGAAATTTCAAGAGAAAGTCCTTCTCTTGCTCTTTCCCTTCTTGCCCATTCAATCTTATGTGCCCATCCAATTTATAGGTTCGGAAATAAAAATCAAAAGGAAAAATATTTACCAAAACTTGCAAAGGGTGAAATAATAGGTGGACTTGCAATAACAGAGCCTGATGCAGGTTCTGATGCAGCAGGTATAAAAACAGTTGCAAGGGAAGAAGGTGATAGATTTTTAATAAATGGAAGTAAGATATTTATAACTAATGGTGAAATAGCAGATGTTTTAATCCTTTATGCAAAAACTTCACCGGAAAAGGAAAGGGAAGGAATATCTGCATTCATTTATGAAACAAATTCTCCTGGATTCTCTGTAAGTAAAAAGTTTGAAAAACTCGGGATGAGGGGTTCCCCTACAGCAAGCCTTTTCTTTGATAATTCACCATGCCCAAAAGAAAATATTTTAGGGGAAAAAGATAAAGGTTTTAATATTCTGGTTAAATGCTTTGAAATAGAGAGAATAACAATTGCTGCAATTTCATCAGGTATTGCAATATCTGCTCTTGAATGGCAGATAAAGCATTCAAGGGAAAGAAAGCAGTTTGGAAAGCCTATTGGTGAGTTTGAGATGATTCAGCAAAAGATAGCAGATAACTCAGCAAACCTTGAGGTTTTAAGAACATATCTTTATTTTCTTGCAAAGAATTATGATTTTAATAAAGATAATAGAATAGAGAGTGCAAGCATTAAACTTTTATTAGGAGAACTCGGTGTTAAAATTTCTTTAGATGCAATTCAGATACTTGGTGGATATGGATATACAAAGGAATATCCTGTTGAAAGGTATTTAAGGGATGCAAAGTTAATGGATATAGGAGCAGGAACAGCAGAGATAATGAGATATATAATAGCAAGTGTTGTTTTAAAAAAATATTTAATTTAGGAGGGATTATGAATGAAAGGGTTGCAATAATAGGGATTGGTTATACCCAGTTAAGACCTTTATCACCTGATGTTTCTTTCAGGGAAATGATTTATGAAGCCGCTGTTAGGGCATACAATGATGCAGGAATAGAGCCAAAGGATGTTGATACCTTTGTTGCAATTTCAGAAGATTATAATGAAGGAACAGCAATATTTGATGAATATGTTCCTGATCAAATTGGTGCTGTTTTAAAACCTGTTCACACAATAACACAGGATGCAATAACTGCTCTTTCTGCCTGTGTGATGCAGATAAAAACAGGTATTTTTAATATTGCAGTTTTAGAAGGACATTCAAAGGCATCAAATATTCTATACCCTTCTCATATAGAAGCATTTGCCCTTGACCCAATAAGTATAAGACCACTTGGATTTAATCCACTTTTTCTTGCAGGACTTGAAATGCAAAGATTTTTACTTGAAAGAGGTTGTAATGAATATCACTGTGCACTTGTAGTTTCAAAAAATAAAAAGAATGCAATGAAAAATCCAATTGCAGCATATCCAGGTGAAATTTCTATTTCAGATGTTCTTTCTTCAAATCCAGTTTCTTTCCCTTTAAAAGAACTTGATATTTCAAAGAGGGCTGATGGTGCATTTGTTATTATTCTTGCAAGAGAAAGTATTGCAAAAAAACTCTCAGATAAGCCTGTATATATAGAAGGGATTGGATGGTGTCAGGAAACACCAAATATAGAAAAAAGGGACCTTGTAAATGCCTTATATTTAACTTATGCAGCGAATATGGCTTATTCTCAGGCAGGTATAAGAAATCCGTTAAAAGAAATAGATTTTGCAGAAATTGATGATACTTTTTCATATAAAGAATTACAGCATATTGAAGCACTTGGGATTTCAAGATTTGGTGAAAGTGGAAATATGCTTGAAGAAGGATATTTTGATTTTGATGGTGAACTTCCGATAAATGTCTCTGGGGGGAGTCTTGGTTGTGGTAATCTTTATGATGCTAATGGTTTAAGGGGAATATGCGAAGCAGTTCTTCAGTTAAGAGAGGAAGCAGGTGAAAGACAGATTCCTGGTTGTGAAATCGGGCTTGTTGCATCATGGAAAGGTCTTCCGAGTGCATCAGGTGGTGTTTTAATTTTATCAAATAGAGAATAAGGAGGTTAAAATGCATTTCCCACAAAAAGTAGCAGTTATTGGGGCAGGAATGACAAAATTTATGAGGAGAGCAAAAGAAACAGGTAAAGAACTTGCATTTTTAGCAGCAAAGATGGCTCTCCTTGATGCTGGTCTTGAAATAGATGATATTGATGCAGTTGTTTGTGCTTCTGCACCTGATGCCTTTGATGGTGTCCATATGAAAGGTGAATATCTTTCAGATGGTGCAGGTGCCTTTTGTAAACCTTATATGAGGTCATATGTAGGTGGCGGTTCTGGTGTTTTTGCAATAATAAATGGATGGTATCATATAGCATCAGGATACTTTAAAACATGTCTTGTTGTTGCTGAGGAAAAGATGTCTTCTGCAATGCCCCATCCACAGGGAATATTTAATGCGATATATGACCAGTTTCTTGAAAGACCGCTTGGTGTTAACCTTTTATGGATATTCTCTCTTGAAATGAATAGGTATATGAGTGTTCATAAAATCCCTCTTGAAACGATTGCACTTGTTGCTGTTAAAAATAAAAGAAATGGACTTGATCATCCCTGTGCACAGGAAGGAATACCCGGGAATTATACAGTAGAAGAAATTGTAAATTCAGAGATAATGTGCTGGCCAGTAACAAGACTTATGGTATCACCTGTAACAGATGGTGCTGCTGCAATAGTTCTTGCTTCAGAAGATTTTGTTAAGAAAAGATATAAGGATCCTGTATGGATTGAGGGTGTTGGATGGCATCTTGATACTTCTTATTGGACAAACAGGGATTTATATTATCCAAGATATGTTGAATATGCAGCAAGGATGGCATATGATATGGCAGGAATAAAGGATCCGAGAAAGGAAATCCATGTTGTTGAGCCATACGATCCTTTTGCTTATAAAGAACTTCATCACCTTGAAGGTCTTTTACTTGCAGATAAAGGTGAAGCACCAAAATTACTTGAGAAGGGCTTCTGGGATAGGGATACTTTAAATGGGATACCCTCTTCTCCATCAGGTGGTCTTTTAGGTGTTGGAAATCCTATTGCAGCAGCAGGTCTTATGAAGGTTATTGAGATATACTGGCAGTTAAAGGGTATGGCAGGTAAAAGACAGGTAAAAAAAGAAGTAAAAAGAGGGCTTGCACAGGCATGGGGAGATTTAATGCAGGTTGGAACTGTTGTTATTCTTGGAAAATAAAGGAGGTTAAGATGGAATTCAAAGGGACACCTTTAAAAGATAGTGATATTAAAGAAAAAAAGGTTTTATATACTGATTGGTATGTTAAAGCCCATTATGCATGGGATTGCGGGGTTGCATTATCAAAATTCTTTGAAGGATTAAAAGAAGGGAAAATTTATGGAAGAAGTTGTCCTGAATGTAAAAGGGTAATGGTTCCACCAAGAATGTTCTGTGAAATATGTTTCAGACCAACAGATAAATGGGTTTTATTAAAGGATACAGGTAAAATAAATACATTTTCAGTGTCATATCTTGCATGGGATGCATCAAGGATAAAAAAACCAAATGTTCCTGCTGTTATTGAAATTGATGGTGCATCAGAAGGGATGGGAATACTTCACCTTGTTGCCCACCCTGAAAAAGTTGAATGGGAAAACCTTGAAGAGGTTTTAAAATTTATAAAGGTTGGAACAAAGGTAAAGGCGGTATGGAAACCAGAGAATGAAAGAATTGGTGCAATAACAGATATAAAATATTTTATACCAATAAAGGAGGAATAATGTTTGAGAAAATTGAAAAATTTGATAAAATAAAAATCTGGAAAGGTGAAAAACCGGGCTGGCATAGATATACCTATGGAAATGGATATGAAATATTTTTTAAAAATTTAATGGATAAAAAATTTGTTGCAGGTAAATGTCCTTCCTGTGAAAAACTTTTTATTCCACCAAGGATATACTGTGAGGAATGTTTTGAAGAGATAAATGAATTTGTTGAAATAAAAGAACTCCCATATATTTATTCCTATACATTTTTATTCAAGGATCTTGAGGATAATGATTTAAAAGAGCCTGAAATTGTTGTATTTTTAAAATGGGAGAATGTAGAAGGTGGAATAATTCATAGATTAAAGGAAGTGGAAATTGAAGAAATTTCCTTTGGAATGAAGGTTGAGCCTGTTTTTAAAGAAAAAAGAGAGGGAAATATAAACGATATTTTATATTTTAGACCGAAAAGATAATTTGAATTTTTATTAAAAAATATTTTATAATTATCTTCAAAATCATGTTTGTTGGCAGGGTGAAGGGAAGCAGGTGGAAATCCTGCACGGCCCCCGCCACCGTGATAAGGGTTTTCCCTTTCCGGGGCTAAGCCCGCCACTGGGTAAACGGGTCTTTTTAAGGCTCTTTACCTGGGAAGGTGGGAAAGGGAAAGATACCCTTTAAGTCGGGAGACCTGCCCTGCCAAGGAAATTTTAAACCCCCGGGGGTAAGGGGTTTAAAAACTTTCATTTTCTTCTTTATTCCCCTCCCTCGGAAAATCCAAAAAGGAGGCATTATGAAATGGATATTGATATGGATGATAATACAAATAGGGGTAAAGGAAAAGATCATTCCTGGGCAACCCGAAATAATAGAAGAGAAAAAGGACACATTAAAAGAATATATATTACCGGTTTGGGAGATAACATCAACTCAATATTACCAGGAGATTTACAGGTCAAAATCTCCAATGAGTTATATTACCTCCTTCCAGATAAAATCATTAAACCCGATTTCCCTTGATAATCTTCTACTTTCTCTACCAGGCATTTTTATTCTTCCAAACGGTAATCAGGGTATGCTTTCAACCTGTCTTTTAAGAAGTTTTTCTTCAAAGGAAAGTTATTTATATATTGATGGATTCAGGTTAAATACAAAAAGAACGGAATCCTTTAATTTATCATTGCTTCCTATTATAGATTATGAAAGAATTGAAATATTAAGAGGAGGGAATAATGTATTCTTTGGTGAAGGACCATCCGGTGGAATAATCAATTTTATTTCACCACAGATTAAAGAAAGGTATGCAAGAATTAAAACAGATTTTGGTTCATTTGGATATAATTCCCAGGAATTCCTTTTCAATCTTCCATTTAAATACAATCTTTTCTTTTTATTTTCACAAACCCATAAGGATGGGAATGATCCTTTAGAATATAGAGGGTTTAAATTAAAAAGGGAGAATTCTGATTTCACAAAGAGGACATTTTTTATAAAACATTCAAGTGGAACATATGAGCAGATATTTATTTTTTCTGAAAATAAAACAGGTGTTACAGGAAGAGTTTATGATTTCTTTAATGATTCAGCGTATATCTCAACACCAGATGCAAGGGAAAAGGACGAGATAATCCTATATGGAATAGGATTCAATTCAGAAAATTATTATATAAGGAATCAAATTTTAAGGGATAGAATATATTATTCTGACCCTTTATGGGCTGATACATCTTATACTCAGAGTCTACTTTTAAGAAGTTCAGGTGGATATAAAATAAAATTTGGAAAAGCAAGAATTCATCTTGGATATGAAACTTTCAGAGAAAATATAAAAATTTTTAAAGGGCATACAATAAAACCAAAGGATACAATAAATTCATTAAATCTTTCAACAGGGATTGAAATTCCAGAAAGAATTGAACCATTCTTTTATCTAAGTAAGGATTTTGCCTATAAAGAAAAGTTTATTCCATTAAAAGGAGGAATTTCACTTTATCTAAATAATTTTTCAAAAATCTCATTCATATATTCAAAGGGTATTAAAAATCCAACCTCTTTTGAAAGAATATGGTATCAGGAATATCCATATATGGTAATAAGAGGTAATCCAGAATTAAAACCCGAAAAATCAGAGGGATATGATATTCTATTAAATATATTTCCTGTAAAGTTCCCCTTTTATTTAACTATAACGAATTTCAAAAAGAATTCAAGGGATTTAATTGAATGGATAAGTTATATGAAAAATGACACCTTTATTTATGAGCCTCAAAATTTTTCAAAGGGTTATTTAAAAGGATATGAGTTTGAAATTAAGACAGGTAAAGAGAACATATTTTTTAACATTTATTATACATACACAGATGCAAAAAATTTAACTGAAAAAAGAAGAATTTATTATATTCCGTGGCATTCTTTAAGATTTGAATTTATTTTAAACTATGATAGGTTTTCATCAGGAATTTCCTATTCCTACCATTCAAAAAGATTTACCTCTATTACTAATTTAAGCGATATATCCTTATGGAACCTTTCCTTCAAACTTAAAAAAATCTATTTCTTTGATTTATCCTTTTCTCTCTATAATCTTTTAAATAAAAATTATGAGTTTGTCCCTGGATACCCAGTTGAAGGAAGAAGTTTTAAAATAGGGATTGAAATGGAAAAGGAAATGGTATGGTTTTAATAAGTTTATTATTTTCAATTTTGATTTATGATGACTTAGGAAATAAGTTATCAATAAGGTCTCCACCAGAAAGGGTTGTTTCTCTTTCCCCAAATTTAACTGATTTTTTAATATACTTTGGTCTTGAAGATAAAGTTGTGGGTAAAACTTATATTGATAAAATAAAAGGTGAAGATGTTATAGTTCCTTCAGGTTTTTTATCAAGAGAAAAAATTTTAAATTTAAATCCTGATATTGTTTTTGCAGGTGATATAAATTCAATTGAAGATATTGAATGGATGAAAAAAAATAAAATAAATGTTTTTTATATAAAAACAGAGAATTTAATTGATATAATAAATGCCTTTATAAAATTTGGAAGAAT
>JBDRZF010000003.1:5798-14957 GCA_039803805.1 Caldifarciminota bacterium | reverse complement strand
GCCTCTATAACTTTTTTAACCGAAACAAGATATGCTGCAAGTCTTGGATGAACCTTTCTTGATTTATATTCCTCATAAGTTTCCTTGAATGCCTTTGTCATTTTCTTATCAAGTCTTTCATGGACTTCCTCTAATGACCAATAGTATCCTGTTATATTTTGAACCCATTCAAAATAGGAAACCGTTACACCACCTGCATTAGCAAGAAAATCAGGTATCACAAATATTCCCTTTTCATGTAAAATCTTATCTGCTTCAGGAGTGGTAGGTCCGTTTGCAAGTTCAAGGACTATTTTTGCCTTTATTTTATCTGCATTCTCTTCAGTTATTACATTTTCAAGAGCAGCAGGAATTAAAACATCAACATCTAATTCAAGTAGTTCTTCATTTGTTATCTTTTCTGCTCCCTTAAAACCAACAACTGTTCCTGTTTCATTTTTGAATTTGCTAACATCTTTAAATGATAATCCTTTCTTATTAAGTATTCCACCCTTTGAATCACTTACTGCAATTACTTTTGAACCAAATAGTTCTTCAACAAGTTTGTGAGCGAATTGACCTGCATTACCATATCCTTGAATTGCGACAGTTGCTTTTGAAAGGTCAACATTAAAAACTTTTGCTGCTTCTCTTAAAGTATACATTCCTCCCCTTGCTGTTGCGTCATCTCTTCCAAGAGAACCTCCAACAGGAATTGGCTTTCCTGTAATTATTCCCATTGCGTTGTACTGGACTATTTTTGAATATTCATCCATCATCCATGCCATTATCTGTGGGTCTGTGTATACATCAGGGGCAGGTATATCCTTATCAGGACTTATTATCTGTGCAATTGCTCTTATATATCCCCTTGCAAGTCTTTCTTTTTCACCGGCTGACATTTCCTTTGGATTGCATATTATTCCTCCTTTTCCTCCACCATAGGGAAGGTCAACTATTGCCGTTTTCCAAGTCATCCACATTGCAAGTGCCCTAACTGTATCAATTGTTTCTTCTGGATGCCACCTTATTCCACCCTTTGTTGGTCCCCTTGCATCGTTATGTTGGACTCTAAACCCTTTGAATACCTTATATGAACCATCATCCATTCTTACAGGAATTAATACATGGAACTCCCTTAGAGGTTCTCTTAGAATCATATGTTCAGGTTTTCCATCTATCCCGAGTATTTTTGCTGCTTCATCCAGTTGTTCCTGTGCAATTTTAAATGGGTTCAATTTTTCTTTCATTTTGCCTCCTTTCCTTTAAAAATTAAAAAATAAAATTTTATCCTTCACAAGTATTTTATGATAAAGTATTTAAATATAAATTTTCAATAATTATGCCAATATTCTTTATCAAGAGTCCTGTATTGAATTGCCTCTGCAATATGATGCGGTTTTATTTCTTCGCTTTCCTCTAAATCTGCTATTGTTCTTGATAGTTTTAATATTCTTGTATATGCTCTTGCTGAAAAGTTCATTTTCTCCATTGCATCCTTTAAAAGATTTTCTCCTTCCTTTGAAATATTTATATATTTTTTAATATGTTTTTGTTTCATATGGGCATTGAAGTAAATTCCCTTTTCATTTTTAAATCTTTCAAGTTGTATTTTCCTTGCCCTTTCAACCCTTTCTCTTATTTTTTCAGAAGGCTCTCCTTCTTTTTTAGATGAAATTTCAGAGTATGAAATTGGTGGCAATTCAATATGAATGTCAATCCTGTCTAAAAGTGGTCCTGAAATTTTTGAAAGGTATTTTCTTATTTGCCCTGGTGTGCATGTGCATTCCTTTTCAGGATGTGTTAAATAACCGCATGGACATGGATTCATTGATGCAAGAAGGATAAATCTTGCAGGGAATATTAAAGAAGCCCTTGCCCTTCCTATTGAAACAAAGCCATCTTCAAGTGGTTGTCTTAAAACTTCAAGAACGCTCCTTGAAAATTCAGTAAATTCATCAAGAAATAAAACACCATTATGGGCAAGGGAAACTTCACCGGGCTTTGGAATATGTCCACCACCTATAAGACCAATATCAGATATTGTGTGATGGGGTGCCCTGAATGGTCTTGTTGTTATTATAGGTTTATCAGGTGGAAGTTTTCCTGCAACAGAATGAATCTTTGTTGTTTCAAGTGCCTCTTCAATTGTCATCTTTGGTAAGATTGTTGGGAATCTCCTTGCAAGCATTGTTTTTCCTGCACCTGGTGGTCCTATGAATAGAACATTATGTCCACCACTTGCGGCAACTTCAAGTGCCCTTTTCGCGGCAACTTGTCCCTTTACTTCTGCAAAATCAACATCATAGATTGATAATTCAGAAAATAATTTTTCTTTATCAAATTTAAATTTTTCAATTCTTATTTCACCCTTTATAAATTTCACTGTCTCAAGAAGGGAATTAACAGGATAAACGTTAAGTTCTTCAACAATACTTGCCTCCTTTGCATTATCATAAGGTAATATAACATCTTTAAATCCTTTTTCCTTTAATAAAATTACTATAGGTAATACACCTTTTACAGCCCTTAATTTACCATCAAGGGAAAGCTCACCCAAAAATATTTTGTCCTTTAAAGCTTCTGACTCAAAATAACCTGAAGCAGATAGAATTCCAAGTGCAATTGGCAGGTCAAGTCCTGTTCCTTCCTTTCTTAAATCAGCAGGTGCAAGATTTATTGTAATCTTTTTAAAAGGCAAGGCAAATCCAGAATTCCTTATAGCAGTTAATACCCTTTCTTTGCTTTCCTTGACCATTGTTTCAGGTAATCCAACTAAAGAAAAAGATGGTATGCCCTTTGATAAATCAACTTCCACATCAACTAAAATTCCTTCAATTCCTATATATGTTGCAGATTTTAATTTTGCAAGCATTTATTCCTCCATGAAGGCATTTTCAAAATGTTCAAGTTCAATTTCCTCATCTTTTAAATTTATTGAAATTACATCAAACCTCACATCCTTTTTACCATATAGATTTTTTGATTCAAGATAAAACTTTGCTGTCTCTATTATTCTTTTTTGCTTCTCCAAATTAACTGTTTCATATCCCTTTATATCTTCACTTTCCTTTCCTCTTACCTCAATAAAGATAATCTTATCATCCCTTTCTGCAATTATATCAATCTCTCCTTTTTTCCATAAAAAATTTCTATCTATTATTTTATACTTTTTTCTTTTTAAATATTCTTCTGCTATTTGCTGAAAAAATTTACCCTTTTCCTTTTTATTCATTTTATTTCAATTATCCTCTCTTCATTTTTTTCAATATCAATGATTAAAAATGTTGAGTTCCCTGTTAAATAACCGCATAATTCCCCTGGATTTAAAATATTAAATTTTCCCTTTTTAATATAAACTCTATGGGTATGACCAAATAAAATATATTCAACATTAAATTCTATTTTTTCAAAATCAGGAAGAGAGTGAAATAGCAAGAATTTTTTATTTTTTATTTCAAAAAATTTTGGTGGTTCATAGATTTCCCAGTTATAAACATCAAATATTTTTGATAAAAGAATCTTATCACCGTCATTGTTTCCAAAAATGCCAATCAATTTTCCATTATAAATTTCCCTTATTTTTCTTATTGTAAAAGGTGCGATATAATCGCCAAGATGGATTACAAAATCTATTTTTTCTTCATTTATCTTTTTAAAGGCCTCTTCAACTTTTGGAAGATTATCATGGGAATCTGAAACAATTGCTATTTTCATCTTTTATATTTTTCAATTATTCTTCTTAAATCAGGTGGAATTTTTAAGGGTTTTAAATTTTTATCGGTACAGCAATGCCTTGTATAACCTTCTGCAACAACTTTTCCATCTTTTATAATCTCATACTCAAATTTAAACGAACTATTCTTTACTTCTTTTATCCAGCAATTTACAGTTATCTCATCTTCATAAAAGAGTGGAGATTTATATTTACAATAGGCTTCAACAACAGGGATATAAATTCCTTCTCTTTCAAATTCACCATAGGATTTTCCTTCACTCTTTAAAAGTGCTGTTCTTGCTGCTTCAAAATATACGAAATAGTTTGCATAATAAACAACACCCATCTGGTCTGTCTCAGAATATCTAACAAAAGTTTTAAATTGGAACATTAAATGTTGAATCCAAATCTTCTCAGAGCCTCTTTCCCTTCCTCTGTAATTTTATCAGGTGACCATGGAGGATTGAAGGTAAATTCTACTTGGCAATCATCAATCCCTTCAATTTCTTTAACTTTTTTTTCAACTTCCTGCTTTATAAAATGATAAATCGGGCAACCAGGTGCTGTTAAGGTCATAAGAATATGAGCCTTTTTTTCTTCAATTTTTATATCATATACAAGACCAAGGTCATAAATATTTATAGGAATTTCAGGGTCATATATTGTTTTCAAAACTTCTATTATTTTTTCTTTCATTTTTCTCCTTTTATAAAAAAATAACGGAGAGGGTGGGATTTGAACCCACGGCCCCGCTTTTGGCGGAGCAGTCGCTTAGCAAGCGACCGCCTTAGACCGCTCGGCCACCTCTCCAACGGAGGGTGAGGGACTCGAACCCCCAATCCCCTTTGAAGGGGATACCGGATTTCAAATCCGGCGCCTTAGCCAATTCGGCCAACCCTCCAAATTTAGTTTATAATTATAAATTAAATTAAGAAAAAAATCAAATTTTTAAAATAAAAACTCTATTTTCCTTTGAAAAAAATTCTTCAATCAGATTATTGTATTCTCTTATTTCTTTTTTATTTAAAATACCCCTTTTTATTTCAAGAAATAAATTAATATGAGTTTTATATTCTTTATCATTGTATATTATTTCCTTTAAAAGTCTCCCACATCCTTTTTTAATCTCTTTTCTTTTTGTTTTTAAATCTAACTTTTTACCAGTTAAATAAATTTTTAAAATTAAAGATAAATCCTCATCATTAAAATATAAGTTTTCCCTCTCCTCATTTATTTTTGATATATAAAAGGGATATTTAAATAACTCTGGAATTTCAATGATTTCAAAATTTCCACTTCTTGCCGTCAAATTTTTTATTTTAGATGAAATTTCAATCTCAAGATTTTCTTCAAAAGATGAAATGTTTTTTCCCTCAATACTTTCATCCTCAAATTCTCCAAATTCTGAAAGAATATCCTTTAAAAATACTTCTTTTAAAAAGTCCCTTTTTAATATTTTTTCATATTCAAACAATGAGGTTTTTGCAATTTTATCAAAAATTCCACAAGTTTTATAATTTATGTTTAAAAGATTGCTGATAAGGTCAATAGAGATTTCTATTTCAATCATATTTTTCTGTGAAACTGGAATTTCTGAAATATAAAATCTTTCTTTATTTATAAAAATACCTTTTCTATTTGAAAAGGGATAATAATTTATATTTCCGAATTCAAATTTTGGATCATATATTTTTTCTTTATCTTTTATAAGTATTCCATCTATCCATGAAATTCCGGGTAAAATTGTATCGGGGTTTAAAAGAGGCTTTAAAACAACTATAAGTTCAGGACTTTCCATTTTTTTAATCATCAAAAATGCTCTTTCAGGTGCTGTTCCAATTTTTAATTTTACTGTCCTTTCACAGGAATCAGGATAAAATCCAGTATAGTCATAGGAAACTTTAGCAACCTTAACTTCTTTTAAAATATCTAAAACATCTTTAAATTCAATTCCCTCACATCTTTTTGATTCAAAATACTTTCTTTTGAATTCATTTACTATTTCATCCCATGAACTATAATTTGTTAAATGGACAAATGGAGAAATTAAATAATCAGGTGGTCTTCTTTCCTCATCTTTTATTTCCTTTAAATCCTTTGCTGAAAATGTATATTTTATTTTTTTATTTCCCCTTTCCTCTTTAAAGTCAATATCCCCTTTAATTTTGTATTTAAATTTAATATCTTCTGGAAATTCAAATTCAACAATTTTTTCCTTAACAGGATAATCCTCTCTAAAAATAAAGATTTCATCATATTTACCTTCAAATTTTGACATTTTTTTATATTTATACTCAACTATTGAATTTTTCTGAACACCTAAAAATGACAGGGACATTATTTTGTTATTTAAAAGAAATGGATATTCCTCAATTTCAGGATCAGGAAATATATTTATTGAATAATCCTTTAAATTTATTGTATCTCTATCATTTATTGTTCTTCCATATACAAGATTTATTTTTTCAAATTTTTCATTGAATTCTATTTCCTGTGTGCCTGCTTCTTGAGTTCCTCTCTCATTTAAAATTTTCATTTTTATTTCTACTTCTTTAAAAATTGAATCTCTTTCTATCTTTATTTTTTCAATACTTTTTAAAATTTCAACATTTGCTGAAAATAAATTTTGCATTAAGAAGAAAATTATTATTTTTTTAAAATTATCCATTTTTTAAAACTCCTTTCAACTATATTTTTTAATTCATAAAGTTTTTTATAATCATCACCCTCAAATTTTTTAATTCCAATTTTTAAATAAAGGTTGATTGAATTTTTATCATTTTTAAAATTGAATTTTAAAATTTCCTTATTTGAATTATAAGAAATAAAACTATCTGCTTCTGGAAAAGCCATTATTTTCATATCTTCTGAATTTATAATTTCTTTAAAATTTAAACAAAAAGGATAAATAAAAACAAAGGGTGATTCCCTTTCCTTTTCAATACTAAACCATTGCCACACAAAATTTTCAAAAAATCTTTTTTCACATAAAATTGGTTTAAAAAGTATGTATTTTCCTGATTTTAAAAATTCTCCTTTTCTTTTAAAATAAATTTCAAATTCAAAATACCTTGAATAATCATATGTATCAATCCAGAAAATCGTATCAATTTCAAACCCTTCAAGAAAAGAAAAAAATCCACTAAACCTCCTTTTTAAATCCTTATATTCTTTATCCCTGAAAAATCCTCTGTAATTTTGGTCAAATCCCCTTTTTGTTTTAATTTTTAAAATACCTTTGATTTCTTTATCCTTTAAATTCTCCTCAATCAGTATATCAATTCCATTTTTCTCTGGTTCAAAGAAAGGAATACTTCTTAATTTATCCCCCTCTTTTCTTGCAACAAGGACTTCCTGTCCATCTTCAGAGGGAGGTAAAAGATTTTTTCCACCAGAGCCCATTGTTGGATCTAAATAGATATATTCAAAAGGATTTTTTTCAATTGCAACAATTGCATGATTTGCCTGGTCAACTGGAAAATCCTCCATTTTAATCCATACCCCTGTTATCGCATAATATGCCTTAAAACCAGCAGCCCTTAAAAGGGAAGCCAGAAGACCTGCTTTATCCTTACAAACACCTTCCCTGTGTTTTAAAGTTAAAGATGCTTTATGGGGTTTATAGCCTTCAACATCTGTTTCAACAAGTCCTAAATACCTTATATTATCTGAAACAAAATAAAACAATTTATAAATCTTTTCTGAATCTGATTTTGCATCTTTTAAAATTGAATCAGTAAAATTTTTTATATAATCATCAGGTTCTATATTCTCCTCAGAAAGTTTATATTCATACTTTGAAATTTCTTCCCAGTCCGGAATATTTGTTATGAGCAATTTTCTAAATTTATCATAGCGAGAAGGAGAAAAATTTTCAATTTTTTTAGGAGGAACTGAATCAACCCAGAAGATATGTAAAATTTTATTTTTTATTTTCAATTTTTTATAATTAATTTCTCCATTGTATATCTTAAATTTAATCGGTTTTTCTTTAAGTTCCTCACAAACATATATTTTTTTCTTTATTGGCACATAATCTTCAAAAAGTTCTATAGTGTTAAAATATCCGGGGAATGGACTCTGATAAATTATCTCTCCTGTAGGACCAAGCCAGTTTCCTCCTTTAAAAAAGGTTTTATAGTGAATAATATCACCTGTTTCAATTTTTGGAAGTTCTAAAATCTTTTCCCTTGTTCCCCAGAATATTGTCCCACCAAGTTCTGGAGGTGCGAGTTCATCCCTTATATTTTCAATATCAACTTTTATTATTTCACCACCTTTTTTAATAATTTCTACAATTTTAAATTCAGAACTGTTGTAATAAGGGGTATATGAAATTTTAAGAGATTTCCATTCGTCTATTCCTTTTTCATCTTCAATTTTTACATATCTTTCCTCATACCTTTCACTTGTCCCATCAGGAAAATATTTTTCATAAATTGAGTCCTTTAAAATTTTATAAGGAAAAGAAAAAATAGATAAAATTAGAAAAAATTTCATATTAGTTTAGATTATAAATTATAAAAATTTAAAAGCATTTATTTCAAATTAAATCCATTTAAATTTAACTTCAGTATAGGCATCTTTATATTTAAACTGGAGCAGAAATTTTTTACCAGAGATAGGAGTAAATATTAAAGACCAAGTTTTTGCTTCCCATGTCTTTAAAATACTTTTACCTCTATCTTTTATTTCTGATGAGAAAACAAGAAAATCACCTTTTCTTTTTATCTCAAATTCAAAAGATTTTTTAAAAAATTCACCATACTTCCATTCAATTATCTTGAAATGGGGGGTAAATTTTATAAAAGGAAAAAGATCGGTTACTAAAACATTTTTCAGAATTTCCTTCCAATTTTTTTCATATATTTTATCCTTTTTAATAATTTCCTTTTCCTTTAAAATCATACCCCATAAGGCACCACCATCAGGTATCACCCTTTTTGGCTTAAATTTTATTTTTTCAAGAGCAAGAAGGGATTCGTCAAATAAAAGGGAGCCATAAAATTCCTGAAATAGTAAATCAATTTCTTCATCAGGTAAAAAATCTTCTATTTTTTTATTAATAGGAATTATCTTCTTTTCATATTTTACATTTTCCTTTAGAATTTTAAAAAGATAAAAACTTTCTTCTATAGCATATACTTTCTTTGCTCCTAAAAAAACCATGTATTTTGAAAAAATTCCTTTTCCTGCCCCTGCTTCAACACATACCTTATTTTCAATAAATTCTTTATTTTTTAATAACAACCTTTTTAAAACTCTTTCCCTTTTTTTATCCTCATATATCGGAATAAAAGAGAGAAAATCATCAACATATATCCTCTTTTTTTGGTTGATTTCGTTTATTATTTCCATTATAATTATATTATGAAAAAAAATCTTTTAATATTTTTAAGTATATATTCATTAAACGCACAGTGGCAAATTGTATATCAAGAGAATTTTGAGCAGGGACTTCC
>JBDRZF010000003.1:0-5788 GCA_039803805.1 Caldifarciminota bacterium | reverse complement strand
TCCTCAAGGATGGCAAGTAATTGATGGAAATAATGATGGTTATAAATGGCAGGTTGGGAATCCTGGTTTTTATTATCCACCACCCAGTTATGGGACAAAGTATGCTTATTATAATGATGATCAAGCAGGACCAGGTTCTCCACCTGCAAATGAAATTTTAATCTCAATCGTGGTATTTATAAACCCATGTGATTCTATAAGATTTACCTATTCTTATGGATTTAATACCCTCTATTTTGATGATATTTTATGGATAAAAATGAGGAAATTTAAAGATTCATGGTCAGATTATTTTAAAATTGATAGTCTCTATAATCTTGGAAATGGAGTAAGAACAATAAGTCTTTCAAATTATTTACCTTTTGATTCAATACAGTTTATGTTTCATTATTTTGATAATGGAGGACAGAATTATGGACCCGGGGTCGATAATTTGAGGGTTGAAATAAAATCTGTAAATGTTAAGGAATTTGCCTATAATGAAGAAATTGAAAAAAATGTTCAATTTATTGATATAACCGGGAGAAAGATAAATTTTTTGAAAAAAGGAGAATTGTTTTTTTTTTAAAGAAAGATAAGAAAACTATGAAGATTTTAATTTTAAAATAGGGGGAAAATGAAAATTTTGATTCTTATATTTTTTATTCAAAATCAAAATATTGGTGAGGTATGGAACTGGATAAGTAATGATGGAAGGCTTGGTGGGCATCTTTCAATGAACCTTCAAGGATTATCCTGGCCCGGTAATGACACAATAAATAACTATTATCTTTACCGTGCTTCTTTTATAGTTGGAGCAAAAAATAATGGGATTATCTCTGTAAGAAATTCTTATCTTACAGAAAATGAATGGGGTTATGGTTGTGTATGTTATGAAGGACCAGGAGTATCGGATTGGGATATAATCCTTACATGGCATGATTCCCTTACAAACACACGTGTTCCTTCCGGAAAACATACAGGAATAGCAGTGAGATGCAGGTCTTTTACATGGTCTTATGAGCCATGGAATGATTTTATATTTTATGAATTTCATTTAGTATGGAATAAGGACCAATGTGATATTCCCTATGTAGGTGAATTTCTTGACAGTGTTTTTGTTGGTATATATTATAATTTTGATATCTCAGGAGCCGCTCCTCCAAATGCTATAAAAAACACTGTAATTTCCTTTGATGGATATGTTGCCCATGAATGGCCTAATTATCCTTATGACTCAATACTTCTTTTACCTGATTCCTTTTTAAATATAAAGGATGGGATTCCTGACCAGTATATTGTTTACGGGGACGATCCTCTTGAAAATACACTCTATGGAAATATAATATTTTTACCAAGGAATTTGTCCTATGCCTTTGATTGTGATGGAAATTCCGGGTTTAGTGAGGGATATGTAGGGTATGCACTTATATATGCACCACCATCCCCTGCTGATACTTTTTGGATAGATTCTCATGGAAAGGAATCAAGAATAGTGAGAGTCTGGGCACATCAGATTTGGTCATGGGAAAATGCACCAGGAGTTGCTGAAGGGTGGTATGCCTATATGAAAGGAAAGCATCCCGCTACTCAAAATTATAGATTTGCTCCTTTCCCTATTTTGTGGGAAGAAGGAATTTATGAAGGTTTAATCACTTCTGGTCCATTTAAAATTTCTGATAAGGAAACTTTAAGATTTGTATGGGTTGCAGGTGTTGGACAAAAAATGAATGGGGGATATGATGAAGTTTTTGGAAGGGGATGGATTAGGGGATTAAGGCAAACAATTGATTATGCATTAACTGCTTATTATGCAGGCTCACAAAATTCTGACCCTCATCATCCTTCTGCTCCTAACGAAGATATTCATTACAAACTTCCTCCACCTGGAAATATTGGAGAAAAGAAAATAATAATCCCTACAATTATAAATTCATTCTTTGAAATTTTTTTAAAAAGATGGAAAAATATTGAAATTTTTGATTTTACAGGGAAAAGATTGAAAAAATACAGAGCAATAGGAAGGGTTCGTCCTTTTAAAGATATTAAAAGAGGAATTTATTTTTTAAAAATTGGTAATGATAAATATAAGGTTATTGTGATAAAATAAATTTTAATTCAATTTAAAAATTCCTTTGCCTCTTTATAAACATTTATTCTTTCATTTATTCTTCTATTTAAAATTTTAGCAAAATCCTTTATTCTTTCATATTTTTCAAAGGATATATTATCTGGCTTATCAGGGTATATTGATTTATTTGTAAATATTGGGTCTTTTAAATTTTTTCTTTTCACCCATTCATTATAATAAATGGTTCCAGGAACAGGTGAAAACTGGGCAGGGTATATTTTTATACCATTTTCATATAAAAAGGCATAACTTTCTATTATTTCTTCTATACTTTGATTATAAAGACCTATTATAACATAAGCACCTATTTCATCAAAACCCGCACTCTTTAAATTTTTTATTGCATTCAAAAATATCCCTTTGGAAGATTTAAAACTCCATTCATTCTTAAGCCTTTCATCAAAAGCACTTTCAAATCCTATTCTTATTGTTTTAAAATTCGCCTTTTTTAATTTTATGGCAATCTCCTCATCTATCTCCCTTGCATGAATTCCATTTGGAGTATGAAAATTTATATTTATATTTTCTTTTATTATTCTATCCAGAATTTCTTTAAACTCTTCTTTTTTAAATAAAAGGGCATCATCATAAAAGGCAACATCTTTTATTTTCATTTTTTGATAATTTTTTATCTCCTCTAAAACCTTTTCAGGTTTTCTTCTTATGAATTTTTTATATAATAAAGAAGAGGCACAATATATACAATTGAAAGGACAACCAATAGAAGTTAAGATTGCACAGGAGTTTATATTTTCATATAAATTGTATTCTGGAAATCCTTCTAAAAATATTTCTTCAAAACTTTTCTTTTCAACTTTAATCCCGGTTATATCATTAATTATTTCAAAAAGTTTTTCAAACTCCCAATTTCTTATAACAAAATCTGCAAGGGAGTTTGAAAGGGCATGTTCATAACACAAACTTGCATATATTCCACCTAAAATGATTGGAACACTTTTAAATTCTTCTTTTAAAATTTTTATTGTCTCAAATAAACCGGGATACCAATAGGTCATAAAAGAGGTGATTAATATAAAATCGGGTTTTTCAATCTCTTTAAGAAACTTTTTAAATAAAAAAACTGGCATACCATATCTTTTATAATTTCTTGGAATATCTTTAAAAAATTCCGGCTTCTCAATTATTTCAAAATAAAATTTTCCTGTTCCAAATTTTCTATCCTTTATAGTATTTTTCTCTTTTAAAGAAAGATTTTTTAATAAAAATGGATTTTTTCTATCAAGAAGGTCAATAAAATAAATTTTAAAATAATTTTTTAAAATGCTTGCAATGTATAAAAGTCCAAGAGGTTTTATCCAGAAATCGTAGGCAGAAAAGTCATGGATATAGGGATTTATTAAAAGGATTTTTTTTTATACATATTTATTTCCAGGAATTTGTTTCTTTTAAATAGATAATTCCACCAGCAATAGAACCAAGATAGTATGTAAAAAATCTCCATAAAATAACAAATATTCCAAGAATATATTTTGGAGCAATTGTTGCAAATAACAGTGCTCCTCCTGCCTCTGTTATACCTGCTCCACCCGGGGTGGGCATCATTATAAATATTATCAAAGAAAGGGCGTGCAAAAACATTGCCTGTATAAAATTTACTTTTACACCCAGTCCATAAAATATTGAGGGGACCATCAAAAGATGAAATAAAAAGGAAAGAATAGAGGATATAAATACAAAAAGGAGAAGCCTCCCCATCTTTATAAAGGATTTCCATGTTTCTTTATAAAGTAAAAAATTATGAGTTATCTTTTCAAATATTTTAAACTTTTCTTCAAGTTTTTTGAAAATTATAAAATCATGAGGCAATGTAAATGTTAATATAAAAAATATCAAAATTAAAAAAAGTATAATAAAAAGGGGAAGAACAAAAATATTTTTTCTAAAAACAAATATGCCAATTGGAACAATTAAAAATGCAAGAAGAAAATTTGAAAGACCTTTAATCATAAATGAAACCATTGCATTTCCAACCTGCACATTTCTTTCAGTCAAAATATGTATCTGAAAAGGAAAACCACCTGTTTGAAAAGGGGTTATTGCATTAAAGAAAAGACCAATTAAATGCAATTTTAATGTAAAATAAAAATTTTCTGCATAGTTTGTTAATTTTTTTAAGAGAATATGTAATTTCCAGACATCAAATAAAATACTTAATGCCCAAAAGATGATTATTAAAAAAAGAAAATGTAAATTTAAAGAAGAAAGAGCCCTAAATGTATCCTTTCTAACAGTAAGTAAAAGAATTAAAAGACCCACAATAGAATATAAAAGAATTGTAATTTTTATAAGTTTTTTAATTCTCTCCATTCTTTTCTTTTACCCTAAAATAAATTAAAATTGCAAAAATTGCAAAGGAAGAAGTTATAGACCATAAGAATAAAGGTTTATCTATAAAAATATCAATTAAAATACCACCTATAAAAGGAGATATAGCCCATCCAAGTCCCTCAAAAAATCCAAGAATACCAAGGTATGTCCCTTTTGAATTTTCTGGAGCAATCTTTGTTGTTAATGTAGTAATTAGGGGGAGTGTAATCATTTCACCAATTGTAAATATTATAACACCCAAAACAAAAGAAATAAAAGAATTTGCCCAGGAAAAGGAAAGATAGCCAAGGAAGTATAAAAAACTTCCAATTATAATTCCCTTTTTATTTGAAAATTTTGAGAATAAAGAACTTATTAAATATTGGAAAAATACAACCATAAGTCCGTTAACACTGAAAAGGTATCCAACATAAAGGTTTGACAAACCTTTATATCTTGCAAAAACAGGTAAGGAAGAAATAAGTTGACCCACAACTAAAAAAATTAAAAATGAGGCAATTAAAAAAATTAAAAAATTTTTGTCCTTTAAAATATTTTTAAAATTACTATTGTTTAATATTTTTTTCTTTTTATCCCTTTTCCCTTTTACAAAAATAAAATTTATTAAAAAACCTATAATAGCAAGAAAAGTTGATATTAGAAAAAGAAGGAAATAGGAAATGTTTGATAAAAATCCACCAAGTAATGGTCCTATTCCCCAGCCAATATTAGCACCTATTCTTATTATTCCATAACTTCTCGGCCTTTCTTTTTCTTCTATATATTCTCCTACATATGTATCAGAAGCAGTTCCATAAAAGGAAAAACCTATTGAATTTAAAAGAAAGGCAAAGAAAAAAAGATAAACTGGTGATGGAAAAAGAACAAGTATTGAAAATAATAAAAATGCTAAAATTCTTGAAATAAGTCCAAGATTCATAACAAGAATTGAAGAGAATTTATCTATTAATCTCCCTGAATATATCCTTAATATTGAACCAGTTAAGGCTGCAGCAGTAATACAAAGACCAACTATTTTCATTGGGATTCCCCTTTCATTATAAAGAAAGATATTTAAAAAGGGGACTGATATAACATAACCTGCAGCAGTTAGCATCCTAACAAAGGATAAAATAAAAATTTCTTTCTTCATTTAAGTGTTTAAGAATAAAGAAAAAGATTATAAGATAACAATTAAAATCTTATTGCTTTATATGATAAAACCCTCCATATATATTCAAAAGGTCCAAACTTAAATTTCTTAATCCATAAATTGCTTATAATGAGTTGAAATAAAAAAATAGGTAAAGTTATAATCAAACCATAAAATACATCTAATTTTCAGAAAAG
>JBDRZF010000002.1:0-20516 GCA_039803805.1 Caldifarciminota bacterium | reverse complement strand
GAGTTAGATTATTTCTAAAAATTTTTGGATAAATTCTTATAAAGGAATTTAAATTCTCTTTTTCATTTGATTTAACATAATGTATTGCGGTAACTTCCCAGGCACAAAGTGCGGGATTTGATGGCTCTTTTGATGTAACCCTATAAAAATGGGCTTTTAGTCTAATAGTATGATAAATACTGACATCAAGAGAAGAAATATCTATCTCACCAATTTTTTCTTGAGTAAATATTCCATTAGAATTCCCGGGTAAAATTGAATCAGGAATAAGAACCCATTCATTTCCATCATAATATTCAACCTGTATTCCTATTGAATCTTGTGGAGAGGATTTGTAAAAATATATTAAACCCCATTTATAAGAAGGATAAACCTTTGAAAATTCTGAAAACTCTATGGGTGTACTTATAATATTTCCGTAATTATTTTGGAGAGTATAAGAGTAAAATAGGACTACATTATCTGCTGCACACGCCCATCCCCAATGGGCTGATGCTGTTGAATCACTATAAAAAAATCTAAATTGTATTGAATCACAGGGTAAGTGGCTTGTTAAATCTATGACTTCCTGTCCTGATGAACTTGATGTATATATTTTTAATTGATACCAATTTGTCCATGAACCAGAAACCTTCTTTCTCATATAAACCCGATATTTTTCACCAGATTGATAAACTTGAAAGCCATAACTATATCCAATTTTTAAATTCATTATATTTGAAGGAATACAAATTTTTGGACTCCATAATTCTTCATTGTAATTGATGGTTCCACTACCTGCATCATCATCTGAATAATAGGCATACTGTGTTCCACAATTTGGTGGAATATAAGAACCTAAGTCAGGTGTTGTTCCACATGTCCATTTAATTCCATCATTATTCCCATCAATCACTGTCCAACTCTGTGGTAAACCTGATTCAAAATTTTCAAATAAAATTGTATCAAATATAATCTGTCCTGACGGAATTAAAACAACGCTATCCCCTTCAATCTTTGTTCCATTAAAATTATCATAATTAAATTGGGCACCCTTTGTTTGATACCAGGAGCAGGTATTAGGTGGTAAAAAACTATCGCAGGTAAAAGACCTTTTCTCTGTATAGGAAGTCCAGTATCCTGAACCAAAGGGGTCCCTGCATTTTACTTTCCACCAGTAAGTCTCTCCATTTTCAAGGTCATGAGGAAAATTGAACTTAAAAATCTCACCACTTGGATAAGGTTCTGTTATCCAGCTATCAGGTGAAGCAAAATTCACATCTTCATCCCATAAAACTTTATATTCTATTAAATCATTGTTTGGGTCTATTGAATAAAAAAATAATGTAGGTTTTAAATCCGGGACACGGACAAAATTAAAAGGCGCGATAATCTCCGGAACCTGTGGCATCCCTGCATCTATAACATAAATATTGCCTTCATAAGGAAGATAATTGAATTTTGTAACTGTTAAATAGAGAGTGCAAAAGGGAGAGGGTTCTGGAATAAATAAAGATATGTATCCCTGGCTATTCGTCTCTCCGTATACATAAATGCTATCATTCATCCCCATTATACAAACCCTTGCCTTATTAACAGGGGTTAAATTTGTCTTACTTTTTACAATCACTTCAATATTCTGGCTTGCAGGGGGTATTGTTTCAGGATATATTACTAAAAATGAATCAGGACTTTTAGTCCAGAGATTTAATTCTGGGTCACCGAGAAGTTGCCATGATCTTACTTCACTTATATTACCTGTTGAATCATAAACCTGTTTTTTACCTGCTTTTAATGCCTCTCCCAGAATGAATACTGAATCTCTATAAATCCTTTTAAAAAATCCCCTTACAAATGCACTCCTTAAATATGCACCATTTGTAACAAGTGTTGTGGTTCCAAGAAATGCAACTGCACCTTTTAAATTTGAAACACTTCCTGCTCTGAGCCATGCCTCACCTGCATACTCATAACCTGCTACCATTGCAACTGTTCTGCATGTCCCACTTACAACTATTGGAAGTTTTTTACCGTTCGCTGTTTGATAGGGATCAACATTGAAAGGAGACCACCAGTTTTCAACTCCTGAGCCTCTATAAACTACAAATTCCCTTCCCTCATTAACACAATTTATAACAGTTTGAGCATTATGACCCTGATCACTTCTTAAACTATCTATTTTTGTATAACCATATTGAATCCAGAATCTTCTAACCATCCTTGTGTCTCTAAAATAAATAGAGTCATCAACAGGATCATTATCCCTTCTAACAATTGTTGTTCCCCTTATATACCAGTCAGGATTTAAAAGAACATCTTTTTCAAAGGAAAGTATTTTTTGAACCATCATTTCTGCCTGGGAGGTACTTGTACATGGCAAACGACCAACTGCTATCTCAGGAAGAGCATTTCCTGTCATATCTGAATAATAATGGTCATAACCATTCCCTTGATCACTTGTTGCAACAAATCCAACACCTCCAAAAATAAGAACATACTCTGGTTTTATCTCCCAGGAGTTATAAGCATTAAAAATATAATTTCTAATTGCATAGGCTGTATTACCAATTTCTGAAACCTTGACAACTTTTGTAGGAACACCTTTCTTATGTTTCCATTTTGCAAGAATTAAAGCCTGATTGTAAAAGCCATCATAAGTAATGATTAAGTATTTAGCCCCTCTGAATTGATATAAAGATAAAAGAAAAACTATTAAAAATTTCATAATTATTATTTAAATTATACTACATTTTTAAAAGAAAATCAATAAGCATTAATATAAAAAACTTATGGAAAGGTTTAAAAGAATCTATAAAATTTATGATTATTTCAACTTTTTTGCAAGTTTTGGTCTGGAGAAATACTTTAGATTCAAAGCATCAAGAATTTTAAAAGGGGTTGTTTTAGATGCAGGGTGTGGGAAGGGCGAATTCACTGAATTTATTTTAAGAAATAAAAAAGTTAAAAAAGTTGTAGGAATTGATATAACAAAGGAAATGATAAAAGAAAGAAATAAAAAATTAGATTCTTATTTTTTACTTGGGGATGTCCATGAAATGCCTTTTAAAAAAGGTAAGTTTGATTTTGTTGCCTCTGCATTTTTATACAGAAATATAAATCCTGAAAGGTTTTTTAAAGAATGTAAAAGGGTTTTAAAGAAAAATGGTAAAATACTAATTCTTGAAATGGGATTACCTGATTTTTTTATTATAAAGTTTTTCTATTTGATTTATTTGAAATTTCTTGAAATTTTAACACATTTAATTTTTAAAAAGGAAATCTCTAAGGAATACAAATTTTTATTTGAATCAATAAAAAAATTTAATAAAGGGGAAGAAATTAAAAAATATTTTAAAAATCTTAAAATTTTAAGAATAAATTTTGGTTTTGCCTATATTTTTATTTTGGGTTATAATAATACTCTATGAAAAAAATAAAACTTGTTGATTTAAGATCTTCTTATCTTGAGATTGAAAGGGAATTGAAAAAAGAATGGAATAGAATATTTGAAAGGATGCAACTTTTCCTTGGAGAAAATGTAAGAGAATTTGAGAAAAATTTTGCTGAATACTGCGGAACAAAATACTGTGTAGGAGTTTCATCAGGAACAGATGCACTTCATATTGCCTTAAGGGCAATTGGAGTTAAAGAGGGCGATGAAATAATAATTCCATCATTTACTTTTATTGCAACCCTTGAGGCAGTATGGATGGTAGGAGCAAAACCTGTTTTTGCAGATATTGATGAAAACACCCTCTGCATATCACCTTCTGATATTAAAAATAAAATCACTGAAAGAACAAAGGCTATCATACCTGTTCATTTATTTGGAAATGTTTGCGATATGGAAGAGATTTATGAAATTAAAAAAATTTATGGTTTTTATATAGTTGAAGATGCCGCACAGGCACATGGAGCAGAATATAAGGGTAAAAAAGTTGGAAATCTTGGAGACCTTGGCTCCTTCAGTTTTTATTATACAAAGAATCTTGGTGCACTTGGTGAAGCAGGTGGAATTACAACAAATGATGATAAAATATATGAGGAGTTAAAACTTTTAAGAAATCATGGACAAGTAAGTTCTTATTCAAGCATAAGATTTGGTTTTAATGCAAGACTTGATGAAATTCAGGCAGCAGTTTTAAATTTAAAATTGAAAAAACTTGATGAATGGAATGAAAAAAGGATAAAAATTGCAAATCTTTATAGAAAATTTTTAAAGGATACTCCTTGTAAGTTTCAAGAAGTAAAAGAAGGGGTAAAACATGTATATCACTATTTTGTAATAAGAGTTCCTGAAAGGGATAAACTTGTTGAATTTTTAAGAGAAAATGGGGTTGAAGTGGGAATTCATTATCCTATTCCCTGTCATCTTCAAAAGGCTTCATCAATTTATGGATATAAAGAAGGAGATTTAATAGTGACTGAAAAAGTTTCAAAAGAAATTATTTCTTTGCCCTGCCATCCTTATTTGAATGAAGAAGATGTTGAATATATTTCAAATTTAATTAAAAAATTTTTTTCTTAATTTAAAGGAGGAATTATGAAAGCAATTGCAAAAACTAAACCCCAAAAGGGTTTTGAAATAATAGATGCACAAATTCCAAAAATTAATGAAGATGAAGTTTTAATAAAGGTGAAGGCATCAACAATATGTGGAACAGATCTTCATATATATAAATGGGATAAATGGTCAAGTGAAAGAATAAAATTGCCAAGAATAGTTGGACATGAGATGAGTGGAGAAATTGTTGAAGTTGGTAAGAATGTGAAGGATTTAAGACCGGGAGATTTTGTATCTGTTGAAACCCATATAATATGTGGAAAATGTTATGCCTGTAAAAATAATAAACAGGAAGTATGTGTGAATTTGAAAATCCTTGGTATTGATATGGATGGTTCCTATGCAGAATATGTTGTGGTTCCTGCTCAAAATTGTTGGAAAAATGATAAAACAATTCCCCCAGAAATTGCTTCTTTAAAAGAACCGCTTGGAAATGCAGTTGATACAGTTTTATCAGAGGATGTATCAGGGAAAAGTATTTTGATTACAGGATGTGGACCACTTGGTCTTTTATCAATAGGGGTTGCAAAGGTTTCGGGTGCTTACCCAATCATTGCAACTGAAATAAATGAATATAGAATAAAAAAGGCAAAGGAAATGGGTGCTGATTATGTGATAAATCCTTTAAAGGAAAATGTTTATGAAAGAGTAATGGAAATAACAAAAGGGAATGGAGTTGATGTTTTCTGTGAAGTTTCTGGAAATGAAAGTGCATTGATAGAGGGATTAAAGGCAGTAAGTTATGGAGGAAGAGTTTCAATACTCGGTCTTTTTAAAGATGAGGTAAAATTTGATATAAACAATTTAGTTGTTTTAAAGGGTTTGAAAATTTATGGAATAACAGGAAGAAAGATTTATTCTACATGGTATAAAACAAGTTCTTTGATTGATTCAGGAATTCTTGATATATCTCCTGTTCTAACACACAAATTTAAACTTGAAGAGTTTGAAAAAGCATTTGAATTAATGGAAAAAGGTGAATGCGGAAAGATTGCATTTATAATTGATTAAGGGCTGGGTTCCGTAAGCCGGATTCTGTTTTAGGCGGTCATTTATCTATGCGACTACCCGGGAGTTATGGGTGCGGGCAACACCCTTATCCTCCCTATTTGTCTTGCTCCGGGTGGGGGTTACCTTCCCTACCGTCACCGGTAGAGAACGTGGGCTCTTACCCCACGGTTTCACCCTTACCCCGCATTTAGCGAGGCGGTATAGTTTCTGTGGCCCTATCCGTCTTATAAGGGTCACCCCTTATAAGCCTCCCTTATTCAGGGAGCACCCTGCCCTCTGGAGTCCGGACTTTCCTCACCCCTTAAAAGGGGCGCGACCGCCCGAACCCAGCCCTTAGTTTATAATATTAAAGGAAATTAAATTATTTTTCAATAAAAACTATCCTTTTTATCTTGTTTATATTTTTTGACTCAAGTTTTAAAAAATATATTCCTTTTGAAAAATCCTTAAAAAATATTTTGCCTTCAAAATCCTTTCCTTTGCCATTAAATGACCATAAATTCCTTCCTAAAATATCGAAAAGTTTTAATTCATACTCTGTATTTTCAGAAAATTTCAAGATTATACGATAGAAATCCTTTTCTTTTTTAATTAAAAAACTGAATTCTTTTTGAAATTTCGCCTCTTCTATGTTTATATTTATATCTTCTACTCTAATCTTTGCGTAAAGAGAAGGATTGTTATAAGAAGAAAGAGGTAAATCCTGAGGCCACCAACCGATATAATCAAAGGAACTCCCATCTCTTACTCTTATGAAAATCCCAAAAGTATCAGTTGAACTTGAAACTCCAATTTCTTCTGGAAGGGCAAAATTTTTATGACGGATTGGAATTCCAATTTCATAACTTCTTTTTGAATTTGTGAAATCTGCACCAAATGGCAAAGAAATTGTTTTCCATGAACCTGCTGAATGGTTAGAATAATAGGGTCTATAAGATAAACTGAATATTCCCTGAACTTCCTGAAATTTTATTTCTCCTTCAGTTGAATCGGGATAAGAAGGGAAAAAACCATCTGCATTATCATCAAAAATAATATTTATAATATCATTCCCTGATGTAAAATCTTCTAAAATAATTCCTATATAAAAAATTGAATCTGAATTTTTAAAAAATGCAAATGCCTTTTCAACATTTCTTTTATTATCTTTCGCAAGAAAATCAGATATATCAATTTTTTCGGCATCATCCCATTCATTATCCATAATTACTCCATCAATTAAAGGTAAATTTGAAGAATGAGGAATACTTACAAATTTTCTTACATTGTAAGAATAAATCCTTGCTTTTATTGTATCATTTCTATGCATCTGCTCATTTTGTGAACTTATATAACATTTTAAATCATAAGAGCCATTCTCAAATTTTGCAGTAAAGGGTGGAAAATCTGTTGAATCTTTTTGACCTTGTGAAAGATAAAGATTATATACGGTATTTTCATAAATTGTATTTCCAAGGGAATCTATTTTTAAAGTTATTGAAAAATTTTCAGAATAAAAACCCCTGTTTGAGAAATAAACCTTTGGAATAAAGGAAGAATCTTTTTTTAAAACAGGTGGAAAATTTGAATTCTCAAGGGATAAATTATGAACTGGAATTACAGCAAGATCCGCGTACATCGTATCATCTAAATCAGATATCCCTGTTATAGAAACATATGTTGTTACAAAGTTATAATCCTTTGAATCAGGAATTGAATAGTTGTCAAAATTTCTGTTATTTGTATTTCCAGGATAAGGGTCTCCCCCGTCTCCCCTATTTTGTCCCTTTTCTAAGTTCCATAAACCATCAGCCTGCTCAAGAGCAACTTTATAATGACCATATTGTGTATGACCTGGATACCATTCATTATTGTTATTTGGTTGATTCTCATCAACATGGAAAATGAGTAAACCCCATCCTGGCAAAGAAATATCAAAACCTTTTTTATTTCTGAATTCTACAAGAAAATACATTGGTGAAGAATTACCATATGTCCATAATCTATAACCAACCGGATATTCATTTGAAGAAAGAATAACTGCATTCTCTATAATGCCTGTAACATTCATTGGAATTAAAAAACCGAGTTTATATTTACACCATATATCAAAATGAACAGGTTTTGCTCCATTCCCTCCCCATGAACCTCCTGCCATCATTGACCAGTTTCCAAGCCCTTCTGATGAATAATCAGTATCATATAAATCAGGAAGACCTAAAACATGACCAAGTTCGTGCCCAAAAACTCCTATTCTTCCATTCTCTGGTTCCATTGAATACCTGTAAACTCTTACACCATCAACCCAAACTCCACCCGGGATATACCATGCATGAGACCATATATGGTTTGGATTACCTGTCTCTTCAGCTCCAGGTCCTGCATGAACTATGAATATTGCATCAACATCTCCATTACCATCTCTATCAAATTGAGAAAAATCTATATAAGGGTCTGCTGCTAAAACAGCATCCCTTGCAAGACCCTGTGCATTCTGTGGATAAGGACCAAATCCATATTGACCATTAGTATAATAAGTATAAAGTTGTGGCATCATAAGCCAATCTGAGACAATTCCATTTATGAAAAAATGATTATAAGAATTTTCAAGATAGTAATCTGTTAAAGAGCCTGTTGGATAGGAATTTACTGAAAAAAGCATTTCTTCAAAATGGGTCTTTGAAGATTCTGCCTGATTATCAACAAATTCAACAAGTATAACTGGAATACCCAGAGTATCATACTGCCTCTCAAGAAGCCTTATTTTAAATCTTTCAAGGTTCTCATAATCAGGAGCATCAACCCCTTTTTCTTTTGCCTTTATTAAAATCTCTTTTGTTTTTTCCCATTCTTCTTTTGAAAGCCTTTCTTTTAAATCAGGATGAGGTAAAAGGAAAAGAATAACATAAATTAAAGTTTTCATTTTACCTCCTTTTAAAATTAAATTATAATTAAATTTGATTTAAAGGGTCAATTTGAATTATAATTAAATTTGTGAAAGAGATTGTTGATAAAATTAGGGAAGGAGATGAGAAAGAAATTGCAAGATGTATTTCCTTAATTGAAAAAAATTCTGAAAACTCCTTTAATATTTTAAAGGAAATATTCCCCTATACAGGAAGAGCAATAAGAATTGGAATAACAGGACCACCTGGCGTTGGTAAATCAACACTTATAGATAAATTGACACTTCTTTTAATAGAGAAAGATAAAAGTGTTGGAATAATTGCACTTGACCCTGTTTCTCCTTTTTCAGGAGGTGCTTTATTAGGTGACAGGATAAGAATGAGTGATTTAAATCTTGAAAATAAGGTTTTTATAAGGAGTATGGCATTAAGGGAAGGGAAAGGGGTTTCAAGATTTGCCCTTGATGCTGCTGACATTCTTGATGCATCAGGAAAGGATTATATAATTATAGAAACTGTTGGTATAGGACAATCAGAAATAGAAATTGCTTATTTAACGGATTGCACAATACTTGTTCTTTCACCTGAAGCAGGGGATGGAATACAGGCAATGAAAGCAGGAATTCTTGAAGCAAGTGATTTAATAGTTATAAATAAATCAGATAGACCTGGAGCCGAAGAACTTAAAAAGGATATAATTTTTGCATTCAATTTGTCAGGAAAAGAGGCAGAGGTTATACTTACAAATAGCCTTAAAGGCGAAGGAATTCCTACACTCTTAGAAAAAATTGAAGAATTTATCATTAAAGCAAAAAATTTAGAAAAATTTGAAAAGAGAAGAAAAGAAATAATAAAGGAAAGAATTAAAAAATTGGTTTTTTCAAAAATAGAGGAAAAGATAATGGAGAAAATAAGTGAAAATGATTTTATTGAAAAAATGGCAAATTATGTATATAATTTAAAATTTTCTACCCATGAAGTGGCAAATGAATTTATTAAAAAATTTTTAGGAGGGTAAAATGGGCGAAAGAGAAATTAAAAGGGAAAGCTGTAGCTGTGGACAAGATTTTTATTCCTCTATTGAGACTAAAAGAGCACAGGTAATGGAAGATCTTGAAGAAAGAATAAAAAGACTTTCACAGAAAAATTCTCGTTTTCCCGGAAGTATAACTCCTTTTGAAAAACCCTATTATACTCCAAAAGATATTGAAAATTTAAATTATGAAAAAGACCTCGGAAATCCGGGAGAATTCCCTTTTACAAGAGGTGTATATGAAACAATGTACAGGGGAAAACTATGGACAATGAGAATGTTCTCAGGATTCGGAACTGCAAAAGAGACTAATAAGAGGTTTAAATTTTTACTTGAACACGGACAAACAGGACTTTCCGTTGCCTTTGATATGCCTACACTTATGGGATATGATTCTGACCACCCAAGAGCAAGAGGAGAGGTAGGGAAAGAAGGAGTTGCAGTATGCACATTACAGAATATGGAAACACTTTTTAAAGATATACCTCTTGATAAGGTTTCAACTTCAATGACGATAAATCCCACTGCCTTTATACTTCTTGCCTTTTATGTCGCAGTTGCAGAAAAACAGGGTGTTCCATTACACAAATTAAGGGGAACAATTCAAAATGATATATTAAAAGAATATATTGCTCAAAAGGAATTTATTTTCCCACCAGAACCTTCAATAAAAATCATAATTGATACTGTTGAATTCTGTTCAAAATATATACCCAAATGGCATCCAATATCAATAAGTGGATATCATATAAGGGAGGCAGGAGCAACTGCTGTTCAGGAACTTGCATTTACTTTAATGGACGGTTTTACTTATGTAAAATATGCAATTGAAAGGGGACTTGATGTTGATGAATTTGCTCCACAACTTTCCTTTTTCTTTAATTCCCATATGAACTTTTTTGAAGAAATAGCAAAATTCAGGGCTGCGAGAAGAATATGGGCAAGATGGATGAAAGAAAAATTTGGTGCAAAAAAACCTGAATCAATGAGATTAAAATTTCATACCCAGACAGCAGGATGTTCTTTAACTGCTCAACAGCCTGAAAATAATATAATAAGAACAACAATTGAGGCACTTGCAGCAGTTTTGGGTGGGACACAGAGTTTACATACAAACTCAATGGATGAAGCACTTGCCCTTCCCACTGAAAAAGCAGCAAAGATTGCATTAAGAACACAGCAGATAATTGCATATGAAACTGATATTCCTGATGTTATTGACCCTCTTGCAGGTTCATACTTTATTGAATATTTAACAAATAAAATGGAAGAAGAAGCAGAAAAGATATTTAAGAAGATAGAGGAAATGGGTGGGATGGTTGAAGCAATTAAAAAGGGATGGCCACAAAGGGAAATATCAAGATCTGCTTATGAGTTTCAAAAGGCAGTTGAAGAAAAAAGATATATTGTTGTGGGTGTTAATGAATTTGTTGAAGATGAAAAGATTGAAATTCCTATTTTAAAAATACCTCCAGAAATTGAAGAAGAACAGGTAAAAGAAGTAAAAGAGTTTAAACAAAATAGGGACAATATCCTTGTTAGAAATAAACTTGAAGAACTAAGAAAAGCAGCAGAAAGAAATGATAATTTAATGCCTTATACAATTGAAGCAGTTAAGGCACATGTTACACTTGGTGAAATAATTGAGGAACTTAAAAAAGTTTATGGAACCTGGCAGGAACCGCCAAATTTATATTAAAGTATGAAGGAAAAAATAAGGGTATTAATTGCAAAAGTGGGACTTGATGGGCATGATAGAGGAGCAAAAGTAATAGCATCTGCTTTAAGAGATGCAGGTTTTGAGGTAATATATTCAGGACTTCATCAAACACCTGAAGCAATAATAAGAACTGCAATTCAGGAAGATGTTGATGTTATAGGTATAAGCATCCTTTCAGGTGCTCATATGACAATATTTCCGGAAATTTTAAAACTCATGAGAGAAAAGGGGCTTAACGATGTCCTTTTAACAGGTGGTGGAATAATACCTGAAGATGACGCACAAAAACTTTATGAAATGGGAGTTGGAAGATTATTTGGTCCCGGTACTTCTTTAAATGAAATAATTGAATACATAAAGGAGGAAGTTAAAAAAAGAAGAAAAAAAGAATAAAAATAATTTTGTGGAGGTAAAATGAGAGTAGTTTTATTTACAGGTCATGGTGGTTGTGGTAAAACACAACTTGCAGAGGCAATCCTTTATAAGGCAAAAGTTACAACAAGGCTTGGAAACCCTTCTGAAGGAACCTCAATTCTTGATTATGACCCAGAAGAAATTGAAAGAAAAATCTCTATAAATCTTTCGTGTGCCCATTTCAAATATAAAAATGAGGAATTTGAAATTATAGATACCCCTGGATTTCTTGATTTTCAGGGAGAGTTTATAGCAGGGATAGAAGTAACAGACGGTGTTATTCTTGTAATTGACTCTACATCTGGAATTCAAACAGGAACAGAGATATTCGGGCAAAAAGTTTTTGAAAGAAAATTGCCCTGTATGATATTTGTAAGCAAGATGAAGATGGAAAATTCAAATCCTGATGGATTAATTGAGAAATTAAAAGAAACATTTGAAGGAGTCTCATTTTTTCCACTCCAATTTCCAAAAGGGAAAGGAGTTAATTTTGAAGGAATATGGAATATATTTGATGAAAATTTACCAGCAGATTTAAAGAAAATTAAAGAAAAATATATGGAATCAGTTATAGAACTTTCAGAAGAACTTGTTACAAGATATTTGGAAGGAGAAGAAATAGGTACCTCTGAACTCAAAGAGGTGTTAAAAAGAGGTGTAAAAAATGGAGAGATTGTCCCTGTTCTTTATGGAGATTCAATAGAAGGAACAGGAATTGAAGAATTACTGGATGCAATAATAGATTATTTCCCTTCACCATTTGAAAGAAAATATAAGGCTTTTGACCCTGAGGAAAAAGAAGTTGAGATAATACCTTCTCCTCAAGGAGATCTATTATCTTTTGTATTCAAAACCTTTACAGAGCCTCATCTTGGTGAAATATATTATATTAGGGTTTTCAATGGTGAACTAAAAGCAGGAACAGAAGTTTTAAATGTAAATAAAGCGGCAAAGGAAAAGATAAATCAGATATTCAAAGTAATGGGAAAGGAGAGAAAAGAAACAGAAATTTTAAGAACAGGTGAAATTGGAGCAGTTGTCAAATTAAAGAATACAAGTACCTCCCATACACTCTCATTACCTGAAAAACCTTTAAAATTAAAGCCAATTGAATTTCCATATCCATCAATATCAATTGCAGTTGTCCCATTATCAAAACAAGATGAAGAGAAAGTAATGGAGGCACTCCAAAAAGTTTCCTTTGAGGATCCCACATTTAGATTTTATTATGACCCTGAACTTAAGCAAAGGATAATAGAAGGACTTGGTAGTGTCCATCTTGATGTTATAATATCAAAAATAAAAAGGAAATTTGGAGTAAATGTAAGAACTGAAAGACCAAAAATTCCTTATAGGGAAACAATAAGAAAGAAGGCAGAAGCAATGGGGAAATATGTAAAACAAAGTGGTGGAAGAGGTCAATATGGTATATGTTTTATAAGAATAGAACCAAAGAAAAGAGGGGAAGGATATGAATTTGTGAATGACATATTTGGAGGAGCAATACCTTCAAACTTTATCCCTGCTGTTGAAACAGGAATTAAAAAGGCAATGCAATCAGGGGTTTTAGCAGGTTATCCTGTTGTTGATGTAAAAGTAACCCTATATGATGGCAAATATCACGAAGTTGATTCATCAAATATTGCTTTTGAAATAGCAGGAAGTATGGCATTTAGAGAAGCACAACAAAAGGCAGAGCCATATCTTTTAGAGCCTATATATGAGGTTGAAGTGATAGTTCCTGAAGAATACATGGGAGAAATTATTGGAGATTTAAATGCAAGAAGAGGTAAAATTCTGGGAATGGAAGGATTCGGAAAAAAGCAGAAAATAAAGGCATATGTTCCCCTTGCAGAAATGTATAGATATGCAGATAGTTTGAAAAGTATTACAAAAGGGAAAGGAGTTTTTTCAATGAAGTTCTCACATTATGAAGAAGTTCCACCTGAAATTGCTGCAAGGGTTATAAATGAAGCAAAAAGGGAAAGGGGTGAGGAATGAAAACTTTAATATATTTTTTAATTTTCTTTAATTTTAAGGTTTATGATGCCCCATATGATGCAGGAGGAGCAATTATAATAGAATGGGAATGGCCAGAAGAGAAAAAGGGGGAAAAATGTGATTCTGTAACGATATGGAGGAGCACATCAAGAGAAGGTGAATTTGAAAAAATTAAAACACTTGTGACAATTTTAAATTCCTATAAGGATACAGGACTTGAAAATGGAAAAGAATATTTTTATAAAATAACACTTTATTATAAAGATAAAATTTTTGAGTCAGAAGATATTCTTTCTGCAATTCCCAAAGTTCAGTATTTTCATATTGGAAGATTAAATATAATGATAGGAGTTTTTCTTTTCTTAACATTTATACTATTTTTCATACAAAGAGCAAAAAAGGGAATAAGTTTATTTTTAAGAAAAATACCGGGACTTGATGCTGTTGAAGAAGCAGTTGGAAGATCAACAGAGATGGGAAGACCAATTCTTTATATACCGGGTCTTTCAACAATTTCAGATGTTGCAACAATTGCATCATTAAATATACTTTCACAGGTTGTTAAAAAGGCTGCTGAATATGAAACCAACATAATTATTCCAAACCGTGATCCAGTTGTTTATTTAATTGCAAGAGAAGTTGTAAAAGAAGCATATACGATGGCAGGAAGACCAGACCTTTTTAATGCTGATTCTGTTTATTATGTAACAGATTCACAATTTGGTTATGCTTCTGCTGTTTGTGGAATAATGGTAAGGGAAAAACCAGCAACAAATTTCTTCCTCGGAATGTTCTGGGCTGAATCTTTAATATTAGCAGAAACAGGTGCAACAACCGGTGCTATTCAAATTGCAGGAACAGATGCAGTAACACAATTGCCTTTCTTTATAACAGCCTGTGATTATACACTCATAGGAGAAGAACTTTACGCAGCATCGGCTTATCTTTCAAGAGAACCAGTTCTTGTTTCAACAATAAGGGCACAGGATATGATGAAGGCAATAATATGGATAATAATATTTTTAGGAGGAATTTTGGGACTATTTGGGAAAAAACCTTTTGAATTCATATTTGGTGGAGGATAAAAATGCTACAGAAAAAGATACCGATGTTTATATGTTTTTTAATGGGTTTCCTTCTTTTTTTCCAATTCTATATCCCTACATCATGGTCTCAAAACTTTTATAGTACCATATTAAGATGGATTTTAGGAATTTCCTCTTTCGCGATTGTTCTTGCTGTTGCAAGTCTTGTAAGACATCACACAAGAAAAATAAAAGAAAAGAAAGACATACCCTATTCAATTACACTTCTTGTCTCTCTCGTTGCCACTGCGCTTATAGGATTTATAGGGGGGATAAAAAGTGGAACACTATTTGATAAAATATTTAACTATATTCAAATACCATTACAATCATCAATGTTTGCAATACTTGCTTTTTATATGGCTTCTGCTGCTTATAGAGCATTCAGAGCGAGAAACATTGAAGCAACTTTACTTCTTTTGGCAGCATTCATTGTAATGATAGGAGTAATACCAATAGGTGATTTAATACATCCATATGTTCCTTCTTTTGCCCAATGGATACTTGATGTTCCAAACCTTGCAGCAAAAAGGGGAATAGCAATTGGTGTTGGGCTTGGAATAATTGCAACATCAATCAAAATAATTTTAGGAATTGAAAGGAACTGGCTCGGGAGGTAAAATGAAATTCCTTGAATATCTTGCAAAGATTGATAGAAGAATAATTTATTTAATTCTTGCAATCTTTATTATAATACCTCTTATAAAACCATTAAATTTACCTATCGGAAGTTCCCATCCTGTCAAATCACTTTTTGATTTTATAGAAAAACAGCCTGAAGGGGCAGTTATAGTTCTATCAATGGATTATGATGCTTCAGTTTATCCTGAATGCCATCCAATGTCAAGGGCAATAGCAAGGCATGTCTTTTCAAAAAATTTAAGACTAATAGGACTCACATTAAACCCAGCAGGAACAGGACTTGCTCTTGAAGTTATGACAGAAATTCCGAAAGAATATAATAAAAAATATGGTAAGGATTATGTATTTTTGGGATTCAGACCAGATATAACTGCAACTATTCTTGGATTTGGTGAGGATATAAGAAAGATATTTCCTTATGATTATTTTGGGAATAAAACTGATACATTACCAATATTTAAAGATGTTAAGAATTATGACCAAATAGCACTTGTTGTTTCAATTTCTGGTTCTGCACTGCCAGTTTCTTGGATATACCTTGCAAGGGGAAGATATGGACAGGATATTGCTGCAGGAGTTACTGCTGTTATGGCTGCTGATTATTATCCTTATTTAAGGACAGGACAATTTGTTGGTCTTTTGGGGGGTATGAAAGGTGCTGCTGAATATGAAAAACTTATCAAAAAAAGAGAACTTGCTACCTCCGGAATAGATGCAGTTTCAATATCCCATATCCTGATAATCCTTTTTGTAATAATTGGAAATATAGGATATATAGTTCTTTTAAAAAGGAGGAAATAATGAATATATCTCTTAATCCATGGGTATGGATTGCAGCAATTTTAACAATTGCAATATTTTCTTTTCTTTATAAAGATAATCCCTTATATAAATTTGCAGAGCATTTACTTGTTGGTGTTACAGTTGGATATTATATAAACATTTACTGGCATAATGCAGCATATCCATATATAATAAAACCACTTTTCTTAGAAAAACAATTCCTGACCTTGATTCCTTTTATGTTTGCAATTCTCTATTTTTCAATTTTAATTCCCAAATATTCCTATTTTATAAGATATCCAATTGGATTTTTACTTGGTGCATTAAATGGAATGGCAATTTCCCCTGAATTTAAAGAAGCAATCCTTGTTCAGGTAAAGGATACAATTTTGCCTCCTTTTTCTTTTTCCTTAGAGTTTTTTAATTCATTAATCATCTTTATAGGAACACTATGTGTTTTAATTTACTTTTTCTTCTCCCTTGAACATAAAGGAGTATTGAAAGGTCTTTCAAGAATAGGAATAATATTTTTAATGATAGGTTTTGGCGCATCCTTTGGATATACTGTAATGGCAAGAATTTCCCTTTTAATTGGAAGGATTATATTCCTTTTAAAAGATTGGCTTGGTATCATTAGATAAGAAAGTATTCATAATAGGACTTGATGGAGTTCCCTATAATTTAATTTTTGAAGAATGGATAGATGAATTAAAGAATTTTAAAAATTTAAAAGAAGAAAGTGAATATGGAATTTTAGAAAGTATAATTCCTCCAATAACTGTTCCTGCATGGCTTTCAATTATTACAGGTAAAACACCAGGTGAACTTGGAATTTATGGATTCAGAAACAGAAAATCCTATGAAGATTATACTCTTTCAATAACAACTTCATATGATGTTAAAGAAGATACAATATTTGAAGAAATTTCAAAAAATGGATATAAGGTGATATCCTTTGCAGTTCCACCTTCTTATCCTCCAAAGCCATTAAATGGAATAAGAATTTCCTGTTTTTTAACACCTGATTCAAAATCTCAATATGCATATCCTGAAGAAATTAAAAAGGAGATTGAAGGAAAATTTGGTGAATATATTTTTGATGTGAGAAAATTTAGAACAGATGATAAGGAATGGCTTTTAGAGGAAATATATAAAATGACAGAACAGAGATTTGAAATTGTTAAATATTTGATGAAAAATAAGGAATGGAATTTATTCTTTTTTGTTGAAATGGGACCTGATAGAATCCATCATGGTTTCTGGAAATTTTTTGATAAAAATCATCCAAAGTATGAAAAGGGAAATAAATATGAAAAGGAAGTCAAAAAATATTACATTTATCTTGATGAAAAAATTGGAGAAGTTATAAATCTTTTGCCTCCTAATTCTTATATATTTATTCTTTCTGACCATGGAGCAAAAGGAATGGAAGGAGGAATTGCAATAAATGAATGGTTAATTAAAAATGGTTTTTTAAAATTAAAAAATTATCCTGAAGAAATAAAAAGACTTGAAATCCAGAATATTGACTTTTCAAAAACAATTGCCTGGGGAGAAGGTGGTTATTATGGAAGGATTTTTTTGAATGTAAAAGGAAGGGAAAAAGAAGGAATTGTTGATAAAAAGGATTATGAGAGAATAAGAAGAGAATTAAAAGAAGAAATTGAAAAAATACCTGATGAAAAAGGAAACAAAATAAACACTTTTGCTTATTATCCTGAAGAAATATATCCTCAAATAAAAGGAGTTCCACCTGATTTAATAATTCTTTTTGGTGATTTAAAATGGAGAAGCATAGGAAGTATAGGGATAAAAAATATATATACTTTTGAAAATGATACAGGACCTGATGATGCAAATCATTCACTGGAAGGAATTTATTTAATAAGATATCCTGATTTAAAAAGAAAGGGAAGAAAAGATTTAAAAATCTATGATATATACAAAATTTTAAAGAATATATTCTACGCCCCTGGAGGGACTTGAACCCCCAACCATCTGGTCCGAAGCCAGACGCTCTTCTCCAATTGAGCTACAGGGGCAAGGGGTGGGCGAGGGGACTCGAACCCCCAACCACCAGAGCCACAGTCTGGCGCTCTACCACTTGAGCTACGCCCACCAAAAATTAAAGATAATAATTATAAAGAATTTATAAAAATTTTTCAACATTTGACTTTGGTTTTTAGAAAAGATTATAATTTATGTTCTTAAAATTAAAAAGGAGGAAATATGAAAAAGTATATAGTGGTAGGAATGGTGATAATGACCCTTATGTGTGCAAAAAGAAAAACTGTAAAGGTTGAAACACCAATGGAAGAACTTCCAAAACCACCAGAAGAGGTTAAAGAAGAAGTTCCCCAAAGACCACCTCTTGTTCTTGAAACAATACATTTTGATTTTGATAAGTATGATATAAGACCGCAAGATGCAGAAATTCTTAAAAGGAATGCAGAAATTCTAAAGGCATATCCTGAAGTAAATGTTATAATTGAAGGGCATACCTGTGATATAGGAACTGAAGAATACAATATGGGACTTGGTGAAAGAAGGGCAAAAAGTGCAAGGGATTACCTGGTTAAACTTGGAATTGATCCAAATAGACTTTCAATCATAAGTTATGGAGAAACACGCCTTATAGATCCAAATAATAAACCTATAAACAGGAGAGCAGAATTCAAAGTAAAAGAATAAAAAAACTAATCTTTATATTTTTATTTTTAAGTTTTTGTGCTCCTATAAGGAATTTTAGAAATGAATTGAATCGTGTAAGAGATGAAATTGACGAGATTTATGTAAGAACACAAAAAATAGATAGTTTACAGAAAAAAGAATATAAAGAATTAAAGGAGTTAAAAGCAGACATTACATATAGGCTTGAAACTCTTGAAAGAAAACTTTTCTCTCTTGAAACAAGATTAGATGAAATGGAGAATTTTTTAAGGAAAAGTTAAAAAAGAGGAAACAAAAGAAGAAGTTAAAGAAGAAAAGAATGAGGAGATGATAATTTATTCACAGGCTCTTAAAGATTATAGTGCTGGCGAATACAATTTATGTATAAGTGAATTTGAAGAATTCATAAAAAGATATCCTGAAAGTGAATATATAATAGATGCAAAATATTTTCTTGCCGATGCATATCTTTATATTCAAAATAAAGAAAAGGCTAAAGCTCTTTTTGAAGAAATAGTAAGGGATTATCCTAAATCCCAAAAGGCAAAATACTCTCTTTTAAAACTCGGAAATATTTTTGAGGAAGAGGGAAATAAAGAAAAGGCTAAAAAATGCTATGAGGAAATCATAAAAAATTTTCCTGAGTCAGAAGAAGCAATAAAGGCAAGGGAAAAATTAAAGGAGATTAAATGAAAATTTTAAACTTAGATATAATTGTAAGGGGTTTTGAAACTGCAAGTCCTTTTGCAAAATTAATTCTCATAATTTTATTCTTTCTTTCTGTTCTTTCTTGGGCAATATTCATTAAGAAATTTTTTGAATTTTTACTTATTAAAAAAAGGACAAGAAGTTTTATTGAAAAATTTAATGAGATTCCCTTTGAAGATTTAATAAAAAAAAATCCATTTGATTTAAAAAAGAAAATTTTACCTTCTTCTGTTTTAAAAATTGTGGTGAACGAAATTGAAAAAATAAAGGAAAACCCTGCTAAAATTGAATTATCTTCAATTCTTTTTGAAAATATTGAAAAAATTTATAAAAAAGAAATTGAAAAACTTGAAAAATATATCCCGGTTCTTGCAACAATAACAAGTGTGAGTCCATTTTTAGGACTTCTTGGAACCGTATGGGGAATTATGGAAGCATTCCTTGAAATAAAAAGAACAGGCTCTGCCCATATAAGTGTGCTTGCTCCTGGAATTGCAGATGCTTTGATTACCACAATTGCAGGGCTTCTTGTTGCAATTCCATCTTTAATTTTTCACAACTATTTTATAAATGAAACAAATAAATATGATTCTCTCTGTGAAGAATTTTTAAAAGATGTAAAAATAAAAATTAAAAAATACTTAATTCTTTAAATGAAAAGAAAATTTATTTCAGAGATAAATATAACTTCCCTTGCCGATGTTAGCATTACACTTCTTGTTATATTTCTTATAACAAGCCCTCTTCTTCAAACAGGTTTTGAGGTAAATTTGCCAAAATCAAAAAAAACAGAAGAATTAAAAAAAGAAGCAATAACAATAACTTTAAGAAAAGACAAAAAAATATTTGTGGGTGAAGAGGAAGTGGAGATTTCTAAATTGCCTTTTTATCTTGAAATTCTTTCAAAAAAGGGGAAAAAGGAAGTATTCATAAAGGCTGATAAAGAACTTTCTTATGGATTTGTCATGGAAATAGTTGGGGAAATAAAAGACAAAGGGTTTGAAAGGGTTGGTTTTTTACT
>JBDRZF010000001.1:0-29042 GCA_039803805.1 Caldifarciminota bacterium | reverse complement strand
AAATTTTGATAAAATTTTAAAAGAGGGAATTTTTAAAATTAAAGGTGAGGTTTATGAAAGGGATGGGGAAATTGTATGTAAATTATATGAGGCAAATGAAATAGAGGAAATTGACTTAAGAGAAATTCTACCTTCCTCTCCAAGAGATATAAATGAAATGGAAAATATGCTTGAAGCAATTATCATTACTATTGAAAATGAATATTTAAGAAGACTGCTTGACAGTGTTTTCAATGATCCTTATATAAGGAAAGAATTTATAAGAGCACCTGCTGCAAAGAAGATACACCATGCCTATATTGGTGGCTTAATTGAGCATACATTGAATGTTGTTCGGATACTTGAAGTTCTTATAGAAGTTTATCCTGAAATAAAAAGGGATGTTTTGATAACAGGGGCACTTTTACATGATATTGGAAAGATAAAAACTTATGAATATAGAACTGGAATTGACCTTTCTGATGAAGGAAGGCTTTTAGATCATATTTATCTTGGAATAAAAATAGTTGATGAGAAAATAAGTAAAATAAATAATTTCCCAGAGGATTTAAAATTGAGAATTTTGCATATGATTGCTTCCCATCATGGAGAAAAAAGCATGGGTGCAATAGCCGAACCGATGACAGAAGAAGCCCTTCTTTTACATTTTGCTGATTATATGGATACACAGATGTTTAAATTTAAGAGAGCAAGAGAGGAAAGTAAAGAAGGAGCAAGATGGTCAGAATATCAAAAGGATTTACAAAGATATGTTTTCTTAGGAGGTGAAGAGGAATGATTTTTAAAAATATTTTGAAAAAAATATTTGTATCAAGAAATGAAAGGGTTTTAAGGAAATTATGGCCTTATGTTCATAAGATAAATGAAATATATGAGAAAATCCATAACCTAAGAGATGAAGATCTAATCAAAAAGACAGAGGAATGGAAAAAAGCAATACAAAAAGGAGAAGTAACTCTTGATGATATAATGATTGAGGCATATGCTTATGTAAAAGAAGCATGCAGAAGGCTTGTTGGAAAATCTTGGGAAGTTTGTGGAATAAAAACCGAATGGGATATGATACCCTTTGATGTTCAACTTCTTGGTGCTATTGTTCTTCACCAGGGTAAAATAGCAGAAATGGCAACAGGAGAAGGCAAAACCCTTGTTGCAACAATGCCCCTTTATTTAAATGCATTAACAGGAAGAAACTGCCATCTTGTTACTGTGAATGATTATCTTGCAAAAAGAGACAGGGAATGGATGGGTCCTGTTTATGAATCCCTTGGGGTAAGTGTTGGAGTAATACAGGCAGGAATGGAGCCTTCTGAAAGAAAGCCTGAATATCAAAAAGATATTACTTATGGAACAAATAATGAATTTGGGTTTGATTATTTAAGGGATAATATGGTATTTAGAAAAGAGGATAGGGTTCAAAGAGGTCATTACTATGCAATAATTGATGAAGTTGATTCAATATTAATAGATGAAGCAAGAACACCACTTATAATTTCAGGTCCTGTTGAAAGGTCAACAAATTATATTTATGTAAAGGCAAAACCCCTTGTAGAAGAGATTGTTAGAAAGCAAAATTTGCTTATAAATAACATATTGCAGGAGGCTGAAAGACTATTAAAAGAAGGAAATAAAGAAGAAGCCGCTAAAAAACTTTTACTTGCAAAAAGGGGTGCTCCAAAATCAAAAAGGCTCTTTAAACTTCTGCAAGAGCCTGATATGATGAGACTTGTTGAGAATTTTGAACTTTCTTTGATGAAAGAGAAAAAACTTCATGAGTTTGACCAAGCGCTTTACTATGTTATTGATGAAAAGGCTCATTCAGTTGATATAACTGAAAAAGGAAGAGAGGAAATACATAAAAGGGAAAAGGATTTATTTTTGCTTCCTGATTTGAGTATAGAACTTCATGAAATAGATAAAAGAGAGGATTTAACTCCAAGGGAAAAGTTTTTTGAAAAAGAAAGAATTTTAAGAGAGTATTCTGAAAAATCAGAAAAAATTCATGCAATAAAGCAGCTCTTTAAAGCATATTCTCTCTTTGAAAAAGATGTTGATTATGTTGTAATGGATGGTAAGGTTATAATAGTTGATGAGTTTACTGGAAGGCTTATGTATGGAAGGAGATGGTCAGATGGATTACATGAAGCAGTTGAAGCAAAGGAAGGTGTAACAATTCAAAAAGAAACACAGACCCTTGCAACAATTACAATTCAAAATTATTTCAGGATGTATGAAAAACTTGCAGGAATGACAGGAACAGCAATAACAGAGGCTGCTGAATTCTGGGAAATATATAAACTTGATGTTGTTGTTATACCAACAAATAAGCCATGTATAAGGCAGGATTTACCTGATATAATCTTTAAAACTAAAAAACAGAAATTTAAGGCAGTTGTTGATGAAGTTAAAAAGTGGTATTCAATTGGAAGACCTGTTCTTGTTGGAACAACTTCTGTTGAAACTTCTGAATTTTTATCAAGACTTCTTAAAAAGGAGAATATTCCCCATCATGTTTTAAATGCAAAACATCATCAGAAAGAAGCAGAGATAGTTGCAAGGGCAGGTCAAAAATATGCTGTTACAATAGCAACTAATATGGCAGGAAGAGGAACTGATATTAAACTTGGTGAAGGAGTTAAAGAACTTGGAGGGCTTATGATAATAGGAACAGAAAAGCATGAAGCAAGAAGAATAGATAGGCAATTAAGGGGAAGAGCAGGAAGGCAAGGTGACCCCGGAACTACAAGATTTTTCCTTTCATTAGAGGATGACCTTTTAAGACTCTTTGGCTCTGATAAAGTAATGGCTTTAATGGAAAGATTTGGTTCAAAGGATGAAGGTCCTATTGAAAGCAAAATGGTGACAAAAGCACTTGAGACTGCACAAAAAAGAGTTGAGATGCAAAATTTTGAAATAAGGAAAAGACTTTTAGAATTTGATGATGTAATGAATAAACAAAGAGAAGTTATTTATGGTTTAAGAAATGAAATACTTGATGGTTCTGAGGTTAAGAAGTATATAATGGAATACATAGAGGATATAGTTATGGAAATAATAGAAAAATATTGTCCAACTGATTATAAAGAGGATTGGGATATCCTTAATTTAAAAGGTGAACTTGGTTTTTATTTTCTTTCTGATTTTAAAGGAATTGAGGAGGCTAAAAATAGGGAAGAATTGAAGGAACTAATAATGAAAGAAATAGAAGTTATTTATAAAGAGAGAGAAGAACTAATAGGTGAGGAAAGAATGAGAGAACTTGAGAGGATGGCTTTACTTTATACCCTTGATGAAGCATGGAGAGACCATCTTTATTCATTAGATCATTTAAGAGAAGGTATATATTTAAGGGCTTATGGTCAAAAGGACCCTCTTGTTGAATATAAGCAAGAAAGTTATAAGATGTTTGAAGAACTTATGAGAAGAATAAGAAATGAAACAGTTAATAGGGTTTTAAAGGTTCAGGTTGCTCAGGTTCCGAGAAGACAATTAGAAAAAATAAAAGCAGAACATCCAGAACTTTCAAGGATATCTACTGAAAGAAAAGCAGAGCCTCCAAGAATAAGAAAAGAAGAGATTGAAGAAGTTGTTAGAAAACCTTTTGTGAGAGAAATTCCAAAAGTTGGAAGAAATGACCCTTGTCCCTGTGGAAGTGGGAAAAAATATAAATATTGTCATGGCAAGGGAGGGTAAAAATTATGGGTAGAGGGAAAGACACAAGGAAATATGAGGAGAAATTAAAGGACCCTTATATGGATAAAGGCATTTATAAAGACCCTACAGTTTGTCCAACCTGTGGACTTGTTTTTCATCAAAAAAGATGGATTAAGGATGAAAAACTCGCTCAGGAACTGAGTGAAAGAGGAATTAAGTTTGATTTAAAGGATTGCCCTGCTTGCAGAAAAATAAAGGATAATTATCCTTTTGGGATTCTTGAGGTGAATGCAAAATATGTAAAAACAAAAAAAGAAGAAATTAATAATTTAATAAGAAATGTAGTTGAATTAGAACAAAAAAGAAATCCCCTTGAAAAGATCATGAAATTGAATTTTGATGAAGAGAGGATATATATTGAGACAACAACAGGTCATCTCTCAAAAAAACTGGGTATGAAAATAAAAAAGGCATTTGGTGGAAATTTAAAAATAACTTTTTCTTCAGATCAAAGGCTTGTAAGAGTAAGTTTAACTGATTGATTAAATTTTTTAATAAAATTTTCAAAAAAAGGGATGAGATAGAATTAATAGAGAAACTTCTTTTATCGCTTAATAAAAGAAAAAGGATAAGTGAGTTAGAAAGTGAATTCATTTTAAAAATTTTAAAGGCAAAAGAAAAGAGTGTTGGAGAAATACTTGTGCCAAGAGTAGATATGGTTTATTTAAGAGAAAATATGACTTTAAAAGAAGCAATTGAAATTTTTAAAAGAGAAGGTTTTTCAAAGATGCCTGTATTAGGAGAAAAAGAAGATGAGGTTATTGGCATTTTACATATAAAGGATATTTTAAAAAATGTGGAGAATTTAAATTTAAAAGTAAAAGAACTTGTGCAGGAAGCCCATTTTATTCCTGAATATAAAAAACTTTTTGACGCCTTTTCATACATGCAAAAAAATAGAATTTCAATAGCAATAGTTGTTGATGAATTTGGAAATATAAAAGGTCTGGTTACAATGGAAGACCTTCTTGAAGAGATAGTTGGAGAAATCCATGATGAATTTGATAAGCCAGAGACTCTCTATAAAATTCTTTCTGATGGAAGTTATATATTCCATTCAAAAATGAGTATAAAAGAGGTTGAAAAATTGTTAAATGTTTCTTTAGAAGAAAAAGATGTTTTTTCTCTTGGTGGTTTTATTATCTCTTTTTTAAAAAGGGTTCCTGAGAAAGGAGAAAAGTTTTTATATAAAAATCTTGAATTTGAAATTGTTGAAGGGACTCCACAGAGGATAAAGTTTGTTAAAGTGAGAAAATTAACTTGAAATTTTTAATAAATTACATTATTATTAAGTTTTTAAATGGGAGGTTAAAATATGACGCTCTTAAATGAAGAACAAAGAGAAATAGTAAAAAATTACTTTGATAAAGAGATGAAAGATAACATAAAGATAATCCTTTTTACGCAAAAAATAAATTGTGAATATTGTCCAGATACAGAAATGATACTTAAAGAAGTTTCAGAACTTTCTGATAAAATAACTCTGGAGATAAAAAATTTTTTATCTGATGAAGAAGACGTTAAAGAATATGGAATTGAAAGGGTTCCTGCAATAGTTTTTTTAAAGGGAAATGGCGAAGATACCGGAATAAGATTTTATGGAATTCCTTCAGGTTATGAATTCACTTCGTTAATAGAAACAATTGTAATGGTTTCAAAAAGTGATTCAGGGCTAAGTGAAAATGTTAAAGAAAAGTTAAAAAATATTGACAAGGAAATAAATATTAAAGTATTTGTTACACCGTCTTGTCCCTATTGCCCAAGAATGGTTATACTTGCAAATAAAGTTGCCTTTGAGAATAAGAATATAAAAACAAATATTATAGAAGTTATTGAATTTCCAGAACTCGGTGAAAAATATAATGTTTTTGGTGTTCCAAAGACAGTTATAAATGAAAATATTGAATTTGAAGGAGCAGTTCCAGAGGGATATTTTATTGAAAATCTTGAAAAGGCAACAAAGGGAGGTTAAAATGAAAAGAAATGTTGGAAATATTGATAGTTGGATAAGACTTATAATAGGTGCAATCCTTTTTGGGCTCGGTGCCTTTTCAATAAGAGGTGGTTTTAAATGGATTTTAATAATTATAGGAGGTATACTTGTTTTGACATCGTTGTTTAATTATTGTCCTATTTACACAATTTTTAAAATAAGCACATATAAAAAGCAAGAATAATTTTTAAAATAGATGCCTGATCTTGCCTATATAAACGGTAAAATCTATTTACTTGAAAAGGCATATAAAATCCATGTTGAAGATAGGGGTTATCAATACGGAGATGCTGTTTATGAAGCAATGAGATATGAAAAGGGAAGGATAATAAGGCTTTATGACCATCTTGAAAGGCTTAAAAGGAATCTGGAACTTCTTGAAATACCCTTTGATTTAGATTTTGAAAAAACAAAAAAAATTTTATTAGATATAGCAAAAAAGACAAAATATGAAAAAGTTTTGCTTTATTTACAAATTTCAAGAGGGGTTTCAAAAAGGGAACATACATTTCCTGAAAAAATTTATCCCCAAATTGTTATAACTGCAAGGGAATTTATTCCTGTTCCTGATGAAATAAGAAAGAGTGGAATTAAATGTATTACCCATTTTGATGAAAGATGGAAAAATGTCCATATAAAAACGGTAAATTTACTTCCAAATGCAATTGCAAGGGAAAGGGCAAAAAGGAAAGGTAAAAGGGATGCTATACTTTTTAAAGAAGACCTTGAAGTTAAAGAGGCTTCATCTGCAAATATTTTTATTGTTAAAGATGATGTTATTTTTACTCCGCCTTTGAATGGAATTTTAGAAGGAATTACAAGAAAAGAAGTTATAGAGGCAATCAATGATTTAAAATTAAGATTTTATGAAAAAAGAATTTATTTTCATGATATATTTTTATCTGATGAAATTTTTATTTCAGGAACTTCAATAGATATTTTACCTGTTGTTGAGATTGATGATTATAAAATAGGAAATGGAAAACCAGGCAAATTTTACTTTAAAATTTATGAAAAACTTATAGAAAACAGGGAGAAGGAGGTATAAAATGGAAAAGGTGTGGAAAGGTCCATTAGAAAAGATTGATGAATACAGATGGAGAATTCCAAAAAGTTATAAACCTTCTATGAGGGTTGATGGAATAATATATGCATCTTCAAAAATGATAGATTCAATATTGCAAGATATGGCACCTGAGCAGGTTGCAAATGTTGCAACATTACCAGGAATTCAAAAATATTCCCTTGCAATGCCAGATATTCACTGGGGATATGGATTTGCAATAGGTGGTGTTGCTGCAATGGATGAAGATGAAGGGGTTATATCACCTGGTGGTGTAGGTTATGATATAAACTGTGGAGTAAGGATTTTAAGAACAGATTTAAAATATGAAGAAGTTTTAAAATACCTTGATAAATTACTTGATTCATTATTTTACAATGTTCCATCAGGTGTTGGCTCAGAAGGTAAAATTAAGGTGAGTGAAAGAGAATTAAAAGAGGTGATGGTAAAAGGGGCAAGATGGGCAGTTGAAAGAGGTTTTGGATGGAAAGAGGACCTTGAAAGAACAGAAGAAAAAGGAGAGATGAAAGGAGCAAATCCTGATAAGGTTTCAAGAAGGGCAATTGAAAGGGGATTGCCTCAACTTGGCAGTCTTGGTTCAGGTAACCATTTTCTTGAACTTCAGAAAGTTGAAAAAATATTTGATAAAGAGATTGCTGAAAAAATGGGGCTTTTTGAAGGAAATGTATGTATAATGATTCACTGTGGCTCAAGAGGACTTGGGCATCAGATAGCAGATGATTATATTAAGGTTATGATGAGGGCAATGGAAAAATATAAGATTTCTTTACCTGATAAACAACTTGCCTGTGCACCATTTAAATCACCAGAAGGACAGGATTACTTTTCTGCAATGATATGTGCAGCAAATTATGCATGGTGCAACAGGCAAATGATAGCCCACTGGGTAAGGGAAAGTTTTGAAAAAGTTTTTGGTAAATCTTCCGAAGAACTTGGAATGAAAATGATATATGATGTTGCTCATAATATTGCAAAAAGGGAGATTCATATAATAGATAATAAAGAAAAAAGTGTTATTGTTCACAGAAAAGGTGCAACAAGGGCATTCCCTAAAAATCATAAAGATGTTCCAGATTGCTATAAAGATATAGGTCAGCCTGTTCTAATTCCTGGAAGCATGGGAACAGGCTCATATATTCTTGTTGGAACAGAAAAAGCAATGGAAGAAACCTTTGGTTCAACATGCCATGGTGCAGGAAGGGTTTTATCAAGGAGTGCAGCAATAAAAAGGGCAAAAGGAAGGGATATTGAAGCAGAACTTAAAAAAGTGGGGGTAAAATTAAAGGCTGCATCAAAAGAAACAGTATGGGAAGAAATACCAGAGGCATATAAAAACTTAGATATGGTTGTTGAGGTTGTTCATGGGGCAGGAATTTCAAAGAAAGTTGCAAGATTAGTTCCTTTTGGTGTTGTAAAAGGATAAAAATTTAAAGGTTTGAAACTTTTTCTTTTTTTAAGCCGTATTATATAATTATAAAGGAGGGAAATTAAAGGAGGTGTTTATGTATAGTTTAATTTTATATCTAAATATTTTATTTTCACCATTTTCTAATTCTGTATCAACATCTATAAGAAGCTCAGGAGCAATTTTAAATCCTGCAGGTCTTGGAATTCAGCCCGGATATGAATTTTATTTCAATATAAGAGAAACTAAAGATAAACCCATATATTATCTTTCCTCTTCTTTTAATAATTTTGGTTTTTCCTTTACAGATTATCTTAAAACAGAGATATATTCCTTTTCAATTGGTATTCCCTTTGGTGAAAATTTTTCAATTGGTTATTCCTATTCCTTTGGTGATTTAAAGGAAAATAAGTTTGGCTTCATCTTTTCTCCATTTAAAATTTTAAGATTTGGTGGAACTTTTAGTTTAATTCAAAATTACGATACTTCTTTAACATTAAGCGCATCTTTAAGACCATTTACTGATAGAATAACATTTTCAGCAGATTTTAATTTCTGGAGAATAACAAATTATAGTCTTTATCAGGCTATTTATGAAATATTTGATGGAATATATGTTTATGGAGGGGCAAGAATTGAAAGAAATTCTCTTAAAAGATATTTTGGTGGAATAGAAATTTCTTTTGGAAATATAAAAACATTCTTTACAGGTAGATTTAAAGAAAAGGAAAAAACAAGATATTCAGGTGGATTTATTTTATCAAGGGAAATATATCCAACGATTTTCCCTGAAAGGAAAAAATGGGTAAGGATAGAACTTAAAGGTGATTATCCTGAGGAAAGGGAATTTGAAGGATTTTTAAAATTTAAATTAAAAAAATCCTTTTATGATTTACTCAGTGAATTAAAGAAAATAGAAAAAGAAAAATATGTTGAAGGAATAATAATTGTTTTTAAAAATCCAAGTTTAACTCCTTCTCAGGCAGAAGAAATTTATAATTTATTAAAAGAGATAAAATCAAAGGGTAAAAAGATTGTGTCAATTGGAGAAAGTTTTGGAATCATAAACTATATGATTGCTTCAATATCTGATAAAATAATTATAGTTCCAAATGGTGAAGTTTTTATCCCCGGTCTTTATATGGAAAACATATATTTAAAAAAGATGTTTGAAAAAATAGGTATTGAACCAGAGTTTGAAAGAATTGGTAAATACAAATCTGCTGTTGAGCCACTTTTAAGGGAAGATATGTCACCTGAGGATAAAGAGCAGAGAATTGAATTTTTGAAAGATGTTGAAAATTTGATAATTAAAAATATTAATGAAGGTAGAAATTTATCAAAAGAAAAAATAAATGAAATTATGGATAAAGGGTATTTCAATTCAGAAAATGCAGTAAAAGAAGGACTCTGTGATGAAGAAGGATTTGAAAGGGATGTTCCAGAACTCATTAAAAGATGGTATGGTAAAAAACCTTTAATTTTTGATTCTGATAGGATTTTGAAAAAGAAATATTTGATGAGGGAATTTAAAGATGAAAGACCGAAAATTGCAATATTGTCAATGGAAGGAAGTATAATAGTTGGTGAGAGTTCAAAAAATCCAATCCCTATAATTGGTGGCAAAAATCTTGGTTCTGAAACTATGAGCAAATTGATAGAAAAGATTGAGAAGGATAAGAGCATAAAGGCAGTTGTATGCAGGGTTAACTCCCCTGGTGGTTCTGCTCTTGCCTCTGAAATCATATGGGATGCAATAAGAAGGTTAAAGGAGAAAAAACCAGTTGTTGTTTCAATGGGTCAGGTTGCTGCTTCAGGTGGATATTATATATCCTGTATTGCAAATAAGATTTATGCAGATAAAACAACATTAACAGGTTCAATAGGCATACTTGGTGGAAAATTTGTTCTTAAAGAATTCTTTGAAAAATTTGGAATAAAGTTTGACAGGGTAAAAACAAGGGAACATGCAGATGCTTTCACCTTTACAAGGAAATTTGATGAAAAAGAAAGAGAAATTTTCAAAAAAGAGATTGAATGGGGATACAAAGAGTTTGTTAAAAGGGTAAGTATTTCAAGAAATATTCCCTTTGAAAAAGTTGATTCCCTTGGACAGGGAAGGATATATTCAGGTGAGGATGCAAAAAATATAAAATTGATTGATGAAACAGGTGGTATCCTTGATGCAATTGAAGAAGCAAAAAGAATCGCAAAGATTAAAGGAGATGTAAAAGTAATTCAATACCCTGAAATAAAATGGTGGAGCCCTTTAAAAACCTTTGAAAAAACAAGTTTAAATTCACCTTTTCTTTTAAATGAAAACTATCTTTATATGCTGCCATTTTTATTAGAATTTTAGAATTTTAGAATTTAATATTCAAATTCTTCTCTTTCTTCTTCTATCTCTTTTTTAATCTTTCTTTCAGGTTTATAGTTGTTAAAGTTATAACTCATTGTAAGTATTAATACTCCTGATTCCTGCTTAAATGTTTGAATATACTTATAATTTTCTTCTTTTATTTCAAATCCCCTTTTTAAAGTATTAAAAAGATTTCTTACTTCTAAATTGAGGGATAAATTTTTGTTTAAGAAGAATTTTTGAATTGAAAAATCAAAGGTAATAAATTCCTTTTCTTTTCCCTGTGCCGAAACCGGTGGACTATGATAAACAAAGATTAATTGTAAGCGAGAAGAAAAGGGCATAAAAATATTTGAATTAAACCTTAAATTATAATTTATATCCCCTTTTGTAATTTTTTCATCATAAATCTTTCCTTTAAATTTATAACCATAGAAATCAAGAACAAGATTCATATTCATTAACTTAAAAATATTTTTATTAAAGGATATTTCTCCTCCATAAGAGAATAATTTTCCTGAATTAATAACTGTATGAAGGAAAGCAGAATCTCCATAGGGAATTCTTATTCTTTCAAATTTATTATAAGTTATTCTATAGTATGTTTCAAATGTTAAAGAACCTTTCAAAAATGGTGTTGTTATACCTGTTTCAAAATTATCAATATATTCTGGTTTTAAATCAGGATTCCCTTTTCTTAAATTATAAGGGTCCATCCATGTTAAAAGTGGTTCAAGCCAGAAATCTCTTGGTCTTGAAATCCTTCTTGAATAACTTAAAAATGTTTCCCTTAATTTTAAAAATCTATGGGAAAAATGAATTGTTGGAAAATAATCAATTTTTTCAAAGATATATTTTAAATTTGTATCAGCATACTCTATTTTTCTATTATTATATTCAATCCTTAAACCAATTTGATATCCTGTATTCTTAAACTCTCCTGATAATAAAGAATAAATTGCCTGAATATTATTGAGATATTTTACACTATGGCAAAAACTATCAACAATTTCAAAATTTCCATCTTTATAATTATAGAAATTGCTCATATCTTTACTTATCCCATATTCCCCTCTAAACCCTGTTTCAAATTTAAAATTTTCTTTAAAAGATTTTGTATATTCTGCTCTCCCTGAAAATCTATTTGAAGTTCCTTCTTCAATTCTCTTGTTTCCATTCAATATCATATCCAAACTATCCATTTTATAAGTTCTATTTTCTTCATTTCCCTCTCTATAGGAGTATACAAATTCTGTAAAAAGTTTATCTTCCTCTTTTTTAAATTTTTGTAAGTCATTTAAAACAATTTCAAAGAAAGGACCCTTTCTTTTAAAATATCCCTCTGTTTTATAATTTATAATCTGTGTATCAAAAATTTCATTGTATTCTGAGAAATTCCTATTTTGCATATTCCATATTCCATAATTTAATCCAACACCAAATAAATTTTTTTCTTTAATGTTTAAATCAATACCTGTTCTTATATTGAATGGATTGAATATTCTTGATGAAGAACCATCAGAATTTATTTTTTTCTCATTTATTTCCCTTTCTGAATTTATCTTTTCTGAAAATTTTCTTTTATTATAATTCAAACTTATAAATGTGTTTATTTTTCCTTTTTTATAATTCAAAATAAAATCTCCTCCGTATTTTTCATTAACTCCTATACTTGAATTTATAATTCCATTTAAACCTTCAATTTTCCCCTTTTTAAGAATTATATTTATTATTCCGGAAGTTCCTTCTGCTTCATATCTTGCAGATGGATTTGTTATTATTTCAATTTTTTCAATTGATGATGCAGGGATTTGTTTTAATGCATCGTTTGGGTCAAGAAGAGACTGTCTTCCATCTATATAGAGTAAAAAATTTTCACTTCCCCTCAATTTTACATTCCCTTCAATATCAACACTCACTGATGGAACATTCTTTAATATATCAACTGCATTCCCTGATAAAAATCCCATTTTACTTACTTCTATAACTTTTTTATCAACCTTATAAGTTATTGGAAGTGGTTCAGCAATTACTTCTTGTGTTTTTAATAAAATTCCAGAAACCTCAAGATATACTTTGCCAATATCTAAAATTCTGTTTTCAGGAGTTATTCTTAATGAATGTATTTCCCTTTTCTCATAACCAAGAAATGTTATTCTTAAAAAATAAATCCCTGGTCTTTCAACATTTATTAAAAATTCACCATTTTTATCTGATAATACCCCTATTATAAATGTTGAATCCTTTTCCCTGAATAAAGAAATACTTGCATATTCAAGAGGCTCATTTGTCTCCTTATCAATTATTGTTCCTTTTATTTTTCCTTCAAATCTTTCTCTTGGAACCTGCGAAATTAAAATGTTAAACAAAATTAAATTTAAAATTAAATACTCTCCCATCTTCACATTATTTTAGACAATTAGAAATAAAAAACGGTTTCTAATTAATTTTGGATTGTATAAATCTTATAGATTTGTTTATAATAATATTCTAATGACAAAATTAATCCTTATCCTTTTTCTTTATTCTAAATCCCCTGTTCTTTCAGCATGGCTCTCCTTTTTATTTCCAGGTGGGGGTCAGTTCTATACAAAGAATTATATTAAAGGTGCTTTAATTGGAGCAACTGAAATTTATCTTATTCATGAATTTAAAAGAATTTATGATTTAAGAAAAGAAGAAAGGATTCCTGACACAACATATGAAAGGAAAATTTTGTATAATGGAATAATTTATCTTATGGTTCATATATATTCAATTGCCGATGCCTATGTTTCAGCCCATTTTTATAATTTCCCAAAGGATACAACTTTAAATTTATCCTTTTTAATAGATAAAGAAAGTTTTAAATTTTTTTTAAAGAAAAAATTTTAAAAAGGAGGAAATTGTGGATAGGACTGAAAAACTTTTAAAGGATATAACAGAAGCCTCAGGACTTCCAGGTTTTGAGGATGAGGTGAGAGAAATTATAAAGAATGAATTTAAAAAATTTGCAGATGAAATTCTATATGATAAACTTGGTTCAATAATTGCTGTTAAAAAAGGAGAAAAAGAAAGACCAAGAATTGGTTTTTTTGCTCATATGGATGAAATAGGTTTAATGGTTAAGGGATTTACAAAGGGATATGTTAAATTTGCTCCATTAGGTGGATGGTGGTCAGCAACACTTATAGGGCAGAGGGTTAAAGTTAAAACTGATAAAGGTGAGTTTTATGGGGTTATTGGAGCAGTTCCACCTCATCTTTTAAAGAAAGAAGAGGCTCAAAAGTTGCCGGATATTGATGACCTTTATATAGATTTTGGTGTTGAAGAGAAAAAATTTGATCCTCAGAAAAAACTCGGAATAAAGATAGGGGATCCTATTATTCCTGTTTCTGAATTCAAGATTCTTGGAAATAAAAATATTTATATGGCAAAGGCATTTGATGATAGGGTTGGATGTGCTCTTTTAATAAGAATTTTAGAAGAAATAAAGAATAAAAAAATACCGGGAACTGCCTATTTTGTTGCAACAGTTCAGGAAGAAGTTGGTTTAAGAGGTGCTGCAACATCTCCATGGGTTTTTGAACCTGATATTGCTATTGCCCTTGATGTATCATTAACAGAGGATACACCCGGTGCAAAAACAGAAACAGAGGCAAAACTTGGAGGAGGTGCTGCAATTGTTTCCCTTGATTATACAATGGTTTCTCATAAAAAATTAAGGGATTTTCTTGTTAAGGTTGCTGAAAAGTATAAGATTAAATATCATCTTGTAACAGTTATAAGAGGTGGATATGATACAGGAAGGGTTCATCTTTTTAAGGAAGGTGTTCCATCAAGTATAATAGGGATACCCTCAAGGTATGTTCATGGTTTTAATTCAATGATACATAGAAAGGATTTTGATAATGCATTAAATCTTTGTATAAACTTTTTAAAGGAATTTGATGAGAAAAAATTTAAAGAGATAACAAGTTATTAAAAATGAAAATTGCAATAATTGGTGCCTGTGGAAGAATGGGGAAGATGATAGCAAAGGTTGCAAGAAAGGAGAATATAGAGATAGTCGGGGCATGTGAAGTAAAAGGACACGATTTGATTGGAAAGGATTATGGAGAAATAGTTTTCAAGGAAAAAATTGGAATTATTTTAACAGATGATTTTGAAAAGGCAATGGAAAATGCAGATATTGGAATTGAATTTACAAACCCTTCTGCAACAATTGAACATATAATAAAAATGAGGGAAATAAAAAAGCCATATCTTACAGGAACAACAGGGATTAAAGATGAAGATTTTGTTGAATTTGAAAAAACAGGTAAAATAATCCCCTTATACTGGTCTTCAAATATGAGTTTTGGGATAAATGTTTTATTTTATATAACAGAAATAATTTCAAAGTTTTTAAGAGACTATGATTTTGAAATAGTTGAATTCCATCATAAAGGTAAAAAGGATGCACCTTCAGGAACTGCTTTGAGTTTTGCTGATATTATTGAAAAAGGAAGTCAAAGAAAATTAAAAAGGGTTTTTGGAAGGGAAGGCTTTTCTTTAAGAGAAAAGGACGAAATTGGTATATTTGGAATAAGGATGGGTGATATTGTTGGTGAACATAGGATATTTTTTGGAAAGGAAGGAGAAAGAATAGAAATTTCTCATATATGTTATTCAAGGGAGATATTTGCAAGTGGTGCATTAAGGATTGCAAAATGGCTTTTAAATAAAAAGCCGGGCTTTTATAAGGGGACTGATTTTCTTGAAATTTAAAGGAGGTTTAAAATGGATTTTGAATTAAAAGAAGAACATAAGATGATAAGGGATACAATAAGGGATTTTGCAGAAAAAGAAATTTTAAAGATTGCTGATAAGAATGATGAGGAGGAAAGATTTCCTAGGGAAACAATAAAAAAACTTGCGGAACTTGGTTTTCTTGGAATGGAGATTCCAGAGGAATATGGAGGGGCAGGAACAGATTCAATAAGTTATGTAATAGCAATTGAGGAACTTTCAAGGGTATGTCCTGCCCATGGTGTAATAGTATCTGTTAATAATTCACTTGTCTGTTATGGGCTTTATAAGTTTGGAAATGAAGAGCAAAAAAGAAAATTCTTAATTCCTCTTGCAAGAGGAGAGAAACTTGGTGCATTTGCATTAACAGAACCACAAGCAGGTTCTGATGCTTCAAATCTATTAACAACAGCAAGAAAAGAGGGGAATGAGTATATAATAAATGGGAAGAAGGTATGGGTTACAAATGGACCTGAAGCAGATTATATTTTAGTTTTTGCAGTTACTGATAAGGAGAAAAAGCATAGGGGTATTACCTGCTTTATTGCTGACTGTTCTCTTCCAGGGTTGATAAAATCACCACCTGAAAAAAAACTCGGGATAAGGAGTGCCCATTCCTGTGAAATAACCTTTGAAAATTATAGGATACCTTTAGAAAACAGGTTAGGGGAAGAAGGTGAAGGATTTAAGATTGCGATGAGCATACTTGATGCAGGAAGGATAGGGATTGCTGCACAAGCAGTTGGTATTGCTCAGGCAGCCCTTGAATATTCAATAAAATTTGGAAGGGAAAGGGTTGCATTTGGTGTTCCTATAATAGAGCATCAGGCAATAGCCTTTTATATTGCTGAAATGGAAACAAGAATAAGGGCTTCAAGACTTTTAACATATTATGCTGCATGGAAGAAACAAAAGGGGGAAAAATTTACAAAGGAAGCATCAATGGCAAAATATTTTGCTTCAGAAACTGCTATGTGGGCAACAACAAAGGCAATACAGATTCACGGTTCAATGGGCTATTCAAGGGAGCACCCTGTTCAAAGGTTTTTCAGGGATGCAAAGGTTACAGAGATATATGAAGGGACAAATGAGATACAGAAGATTGTTATTGCAAGGGAAACTTTAAAGGAATATGAAAAAATTTTATGAAAAAACCAGAATGGATAAGGTCAAATCTCCCGGGTTTTGGTGAATTTAAAAATGTAAGGTTAATTTTAAAAAATCTTTCTTTAAATACTGTCTGTGAGTCTGCACTTTGTCCAAATTTAGGCAGGTGCTGGGCAGAAAAATCTGCAACAATAATGATAATGGGGAATATATGCACACGGAATTGCAGGTTTTGTTCTGTAAAAAAGGGAAAACCACAGCCTCTTGATAAAGAAGAACCTTTAAGGGTTGCAAAGGCAATAAATGAACTTAAAATTGAATATGCTGTTATAACATCTGTTACAAGGGATGATTTAGATGATGGTGGAGCAGGTCATTTTGCAGAAACTGTGAAAAGGATAAAAGAGATAAATAAAGATGTAAAGGTTGAAATTTTAATTCCCGATTTCAATTCAAAAACTCTTTCCTTAAAAAAAGTTATTGAAGCAAAACCTGATGTGATTGCCCATAATGTTGAAGTTGTTGAAAGACTTACAAAAATTGTAAGGGATAAAAGGGCAGGATATGAAAAGAGTTTGGAAGTTTTAAGAAAGATAAAGGAAATAGATGAAAAGATGATAACAAAGAGTTCAATAATGGTTGGGCTTGGAGAAGAAAAAGAGGAGATAATAAAAACGATGGAAGATATAAAAAATGCAGGATGTGAAATAATAACAATAGGTCAGTATTTACAGCCAACAAGGAAAAATTTACCTGTGGTAAAATATTATAAGCCAGAAGAATTTAAAGAATTTGAAAAAATAGGATATGATATGGGTTTTAATTTTGTTGCATCAGGAGTTTTTGTAAGAAGTTCTTATAGAGCAAAGGAAGCATATTTAAAAATTAAGTTTCACTAAAGAGCAATTTCTTAGTTTAAAATGGTATTTTACATTTAATTGACTTTTTTTTCAATTTTTTTTATAATTAAATATGAACTTATTAATAATATTTCTCTTTAATTTTTATGTAAAAGGTTATTTATCTCCTGATTCAACAGGTGTTAAAATAGATTATCATTTAGGAAAAGGAGTTTCAAAAATAGAATTAATTTATGAATATAGGGGTAAGAATTATATTGTTGGAGAGTATAGAAATTCTGATTTTGAGAAAGATTTAAAAGACAAGTTCATATGGGTTACAAAGAAGAAATGGAGGAAAGATGGGAATTTGAAATTAATTGTATTTTATATTGATAAAAGTAAAAAGGAGTATTTTATTTCAGGTAGAAATCTTCAAATTGCTGATTTTTTAATTAAAGAAAAATCTTTTAAAAAAGAAAATTTAGTTGAGATAGAAAAAGGGCATTATATAAATCCTTCTTTTATAAAAACTTATCAGGGACCTGATAAGTATGCATGGAGAATGAGTGGTTATGATGCTCAACATAGTGGTTATTACCCTTTTCCTTTATATCCACCGCTTAATTTTAAATGGATGAAGAACTGGGAAGGTTCAGGTGCACAGATTACCGAAGTTTCCGGTTGTATAGCTCATGATATGCTTTTTTTGCCTGATCCTCCTCATGATTTAAATGTTATCTGTGCCTTTGATATTAAAACAGGTGAAATTCTATGGGAAAGAATTGTTACAGCAAATACGATGACTTCCGGACTTTGTGAGGGTGATTCAATTCTCTTTGTTGGCACCTGTATAGGTTTTACTCCTGATTCAGATACAACTTTTTATGCTCTTGACCCATTTACAGGAAATTTAAAATGGGCAAAAATATTACGGACTATTCAATATCAACCTGTTGTAGTGGATACTTTTGTTTATGTTCGGAGGTGTGATAAGAATATTTGTTTATTTACTTACAGGGGTAAATTTTTATGGTCAGTTTCTTCTGATGGTTTTTATTCACCTGCATATTACAATGAGAGAATTTATCATGCATACCCCAACAATGTTTTAAATGCAATAGATGCTTTAACAGGTAACCCTTTATGGAATTTTGAGGCACCCTTTGAAATTGGAGAACTCTCTATTCATGACAATAAAGTTTTCTTTTTTGCCTATGATACATTATTTGGAGTGAATTTATTTTCAGGCATTCCACAATTAAAAATAATCGGCTTTCCTCACCCTCTTTGGATTCCTGTCCATTTTTATAATAAAAAAATATGGGTTTCTTATGGAGAATATGGTGCTGGTGACACAATCTTTTCAAGGCTTAAATGTTTCGATTCAAGGACAGGGGATTTATATTTTGATATTTATTTAAGCCCAAAGGATACAAATGGTGGAGAAGCTAATTCTCCATTGTTTACAAAAAATGGAGTAGGTTGGCTGGCAAATGTAGATTATATTTATGTTTTCAATTCTTTAAATGGAATAGTTTTTGATACCACATTACTTCCTGAATTCCCCACATGTGAGCCAAGCCGTTTCTTCCCAATTATTTATAAAAATTATTACATCTATGCTCATAGGGATCTTCTCTGTATCTATCAGGCAGATACAGTTATTCCTGATACAAATCCGCCTGATACAAATTATGTTCTCAAATTTTATCCTTATTTTAGCCTGGGAAATCTATATTTATATCTTTCTTTACCAGAGCAGGATGAGATTTCTTTAAAACTTTATGATGTTTCAGGTAGAAAAGTTGAAGATATTTATAATGGTTTTCTTTCAAAAGGTGAGCATATTTTTAACATAAGCAGCAAAAAATTATTCTCTGGTATTTACTTTTCTTATTTAAAAACAAAGAGTTATAAAAAAATTTCAAAGATTGCTTTTATAAAGGTGTTAAAATGAATAAAATTTTTATAATTCTTTTTATAGGTATAACAATTTTAAATAGTGAAGAAACAAGGTTTGAAAGGATTGTTAATATTATTAAAGAGAGCGAAATTCTTAAAATAAAAATAAGGTTTTGGGATAATAAAAATTTTTTAACTCTTTACTGGATTGATGAAAATGGGAATTTCTATTATTATTATGAAGAAATAAAAAAGGAAAATAAAAATTACTTATTTTTTTAAAGGTTTTTTGGGTTTTCCAAATTTTTTAAATGGTTTTTCAATGATTTCAGGTCCTTCTGTTTTTCCTAAGAAGTAATCTTTTGTTTTCTTTAATGCATTATCAACATATGTTTTGCTCAATGTATAAACATATTTTTTATTTTTATTTGTTACATAATATACACCACCTTCTCCTGTATTGTTTCCGAATATTATAGAATGATATGTGCCATCCTTCATTTCAATATCAAAAATTCCTGCTGGCTCTAAAAGACCCGCATCTTTTATACTTATCGTATCAATAATATCCATTGCAATTATATTGCTTATCATCCTTAAATACTGAATTGTTCTTGTTGAATCAAGTTTTACAGTATCATTTTCAAAATAAAACCTTCCATCCTTTTTAACAACAACAAAATTTTCACCAAAATTATGCTTGAATTTAACAACATCTTCGGCCTTAAAATTTGTAAGTCTTTTATCTATCCAACTCAACTTATAAAGGGGAAAATCACCCCTTATATATTTTTCAACAAGGACAATTTCATTTTTATTATTCAATCTTACATAGTTTGATGAAAAATCTGGACCCATTTTACCTACAAAAAAGTCAAGGAGTGTGTTCCCCTTTGCATTATAAGCCTTTATATGAATTCCATTTTCCTCTTCAACCTGATATAGATTAAAATCTTTTGGATTTGTCCCAACAACTTCACCTTCCAGATTTTCAAAAGCCTTTAATGTTCTATCAATCCTTGATGAATCAACAGGTAAGAATATTGTATCATATCTCTGTAAGAACCATTTTTCATCTTTCTTTGTAAGGATAAATTCCTTATCCTTTGATTTCATTTCAATCCTTGCAATATCAGAAATTTTAAAATCAGTAATTTTTATTTTTTTTGGTGCCCTTATTCTTTTTGACCATGGAGATTCAATTATTAAAAATATAAAAAGAAGTATAAAAAATATTCCTCCAAAAAGGCGTGCATTATACCTCATTTTATCCCTTCCTTAATTTCTTTCTTTCTCTATAGACAAATCTCAATGTTCCTAATATAATAACTATTATTGCTGCTCCAAAGGTATTTCCCCACTTAAACAAATTTTTTTGCCAATCAGAAAGATTTTTTATTGGTCTTTCAGTTTTTCCTCTTGACCTTATTTCTATTAATTCTTTTCCAAAACCAAGTGCATCACATAAATTTAATAAGAATAAAATGTTTTCAGGATACATATTCAAAATTCTATCATCTATAAATTTAAGATTTGAAACAAAGGCAAGATAAACCGGTTCTTTTGTTTCTTTTAAAAATTTTGTTGTATCAACACCCGGTGGCAAACTTTCAGAAGTAAAATAAGATTTAAATTTTCCATTGACAAGTATGCTTAGGTTAAATTGTTTTCTTTCTTCTGGAGGTTTTGCAAAGGGATCAGGAAATAGATTATAAAAGGATTTTGTTGACCATGCCTGTGGTGTTGTTTTAATAAGAAAAGTAACCTCTTTATCCTTTAAAACATCCGAAATTGTATCAATTGATGAACACCATGGAAAAACAACATTTTCAAGTTTATTTACTATTGGGCTATTTTTATCAAAGAATTTTTTTATTCCTTTAACCCAGTAAGGATAGGGAATAAAGAATGCCATCCCTGCCTGCATGAATGGCGCCATTTCATGAGAGACATCCTGAACAAGATTTACATCTACTTTTATACCATAATTTTTAAAAAATTCAACATCTTTTTCCCTTAATGCCCTTGATTGAAGTTCCTCTGTAATATTCACTGGGTCAATTAAAAATATACATCTTTTCCCCTTCATTATATGCTGGTCTATATTATAAAGAGCCATTTTATCAAGTTCTTTCCATCCAAGAACAAGTAAAAGGTTTATATCTTCAGGAATTAGATTTGGTGAAACTTCTCTAACAGAATAGTGCTTTGATAACTGGTCTTTATAAATTGTGTAAGAATCTTTTTTATCCTTTGATAAAAACATTATACCAATTTTTACTTCTTCTTTTTTTGCAAGTTTTAAAAGTCTTGAAGTGATTTCATATTCAATATTTTCAGTGCTTTCTACAACAGGAATAACTTCCCTTTTATCTTTATAAAAAATTGCAATTCCAAGAAAACCACCTATCACTTGCAACTTATCCTTCTCAAATATATTCATCTGTATTTTTGGTATTCCCATTCTTGTTACTTTTCCTTCAAGTTCTTTATTTTCTGCAGGATCTATAAATTCAAATCTCAATTTACCTTTTGAATATGTTCTGTATTCTTCAAGAATATCTTCAACTTCTCTTCTAACTGGAACAAGATTGGGTGGAAGTTTTTTTGAAAAATATGCTTTAACAGAAACTATATCATCAAGTTCTGAAAGAATTTTTTTTGTTGAATTTGATAAAGTATATATTCTATCTTCTGTTAAATCAATCCTCAAGATTAGTTTCCTTAAAATAAGATTAAGCAAAATTAAACTTCCAAAAATAAATAAAAGCGAAAGAATTATATTTAAATTTTCCCTCTTCATCTTCTCCTATCCATTATCCATATATTTAAATAAAGGAAAAACCCCATGAACGAAATATAATAGATTATATCCCTTAAATCAATTATCCCTCTTGTAATACTTTCAAATCTTGTTTTTAATGAAAAGAATTTAAATATATTTATCCAGAATGTTGAGAAATTGGCAATTAAAGCATCTTCACCTATTATATAAAATAAAAAGCATATTGTAACAGAAAGGATATAGGCAACTATCTGGTTCTGTGTAAAACTTGAAAGGGCAAGTCCAAGGGAAATGTATGCTCCTCCAAGAAAGAGTGCTCCTATGTATCCTGAAATTGTTGCTCCCCAATCAAGGTCCCCGATAAAAGAAAGTGTTATTGGTAATAAAAATGTGAGAAGTAAAGAAAGAGCAAAGAATGTTAATGCTGATAGAAATTTCCCAAATAAAATTTCATAATCCTTTAAAGGTAAAGTGAAGAGTATTTCAATCGTATTAACTTTCCTTTCCTCTGCCCATAATCTCATCGTAAGACCGGGAATGAAAAGAACAAAGATTATAGGAAATAAAGAAAATAAATCCCTTAGAGTTGTTTGAGGAAATACAAAGAAATTTCTTAAAAATAGCCATTGGGTTAAAACAAGAAAAACAACAAGATATATATAACCTATTGGTGAATTAAAATAACTCTTTAATTCCTTTTTATATACTGCAAAAACCCTTTTCATTCCTCCCTAACAAGTTGTAAAAATATTTCTTCAAGACCATACCTTTCAGAATAAAGTTCATAAATTCTCCATTTATTTAAAACACAGAGATCAAAGAATATTTCCCTTGCATCCCCTTCTTTAAATGAAATTTTCCCTTCAATAAAATCATTTAAGGATTTTATACTATATGATTCAACATCCTTTCTTTCTTTAATTTTTTCTTCAAAATCCTTTTTATTTGCCTTTATTAAAAATTTAACACTTTCTTTTCTTTTTGTCTTTTCTTCAAGTTCTTTTATTTTCCCTTCTGCAACTATTTTACCTTTATGAATTATTATTGCCCTTTCACAAAGCATTTCAACTTCAGGAAGAATATGGGTTGAAAGAATCACTGTTTTTTCTTTACCAAGTTCTTTTATTAAATTTCTTATTTCAACTATCTGGGCTGGGTCAAGTCCTGTTGTTGGTTCATCAAGGATAAGTATTTCAGGGTCATGTAAAAGAGCCTGTGCAAGCCCAACCCTCTGTTTAAAACCCTTTGAAAGTTCACCAATTGGCCTATTTAAAACATCCTCTATTCCTGTATCATGGATTACTTTTTCAAACCTTTCTTTAAATAAGTTTTTTTCCATTTCCCTTACTTCACCCATAAATTTCAAGTATTCCTTTGGTGTTAAATCAGTGTATATTGGGTTATCCTCAGCAAGATATCCAATTTTCTTTTTAACCTCTTCAGGTTTCTCAAGAACATCAATGTTTTCAACAAAAACTGTTCCATTGGTTGGTTTTAAAAAACCAGTTATTATCCTCATCGTTGTAGTTTTTCCAGCAGCATTAGGACCTAAAAATCCAAGAATCTCTCCCTTTTTCACATTAAAGGAAATGTCATCAACTGCCTTAACCTTTCCAAAATATTTTGATAAATTTTTTACTTCTATCATTTTTTGAAGTGATTAATTATAATTAAAAAATTTTTTTAAAGTCAAATTAAAGAACAAATTATTTCCCTTATAATTATGCTTGCAGAGATAGCCCATGTCATCTCCTGTGAAACTAAGGGATTATATTCAACGACATCAAAACCTATTATATTTTCTTTAAAATTTGATAAAAATATTATTGTATTTAAAATTTCTTTAAAGTCAATTCCTCCCGGTTCTGGATTTGTAACTGCTGGAAAGAAAGCAGGATCCAAGACATCAAGGTCAATTGATACATAAAATTTTTTTGTTTTTAAAATATTTTCAATCTTTTTAATATTTTCATAAACATTAAAAAAATAAATATTTTTTGTAATTTTTTCCTCTTTACCTTTTGCTCTTACGCCAAAAGTAAATACATTTTCTTCACCTATTTTTTCTTCAATCCTTTTTATAACTGTTGCATAGTTTATTTCATCTTTCTTAAATATTTTTCTTCTATCAAGATGGGCATCAATATGAATTAATATAAATTCTTTTAAAAATTCTTTAATTGCAAGAACTGCAGGATAAGTTATTGTATGGTCTCCACCAATTAAAATAAATTTTTTATTATCTTTCAAAATATTTTTTATCTTTTCTTTTATTTTTTTAAAAATCTCTTTTTTCTTTAAATTTTTTATTTCAATATCTCCTTCATCATAAAAATTCTTTGCGATTTTATTCTGATAAGGTGAATAATATTCTATTGCTTCTGATGCTTCCCTGATTTTTTTTGGTGCAATTGAAGCCCCCTTTTTAAAAACAACTTCACTTTCATAGGGAACACCAATAATTATTAAATCATAATTTTTTTTACTATATCCCAGGAACCTCATATAAAATTTCTCCAATCTCAAAAATTGCTTTATGTATTTTTTTAGAATAGAACTTTAAATTTTTAATTTCCCTTTTAATTTTACTTTTTAAAGGGTTATAAAAATCAGAGGCAAATAAATACAGCCATACACCACCTGGATAAGTTGGAGCAGGGGAGAAATAAAACTTACATATTTTAAAAATTTCTTTAATTTCATTGTAAATTTTTCTCTGAATTTCTTTATGATAAATAGGAGATTCTGCCTGAATTACTAAAATACCCTTTTTCTTTAAAATTCTTTTAATATTCAAATAAAATTCCTTTTCATAAAGTTTTTTTGCAGGACCAACAGGGTCAGGAAAATCACCGATTATTAAATCATATTTTTCATTTATTCTTTTAACAAATTCATAGGCATCCTGAACAAATATTTTAACTTTCTTATTTTTAAAAACTTTCCCCCATTTAAAATTTTTTTCAGAAATTTTTATAACTTCTTCATCAATCTCAACAAGATTTATTTCCTTTACCCCATGCTTTAAAACTTCATATACTGTCTTTCCGTCTCCACCACCAATTATAAGAACTTTTTCAGGATTTTTAATTAAAGAGAGGGCAGGATGAACAATTGCCTCATGATAAAAATATTCATCCTTTTCTGTTAGCATTAAGAAATTGTCAAGGGCAAGAACTTTACCAAAATCTTTATTTTCAAAAAGAAGAATCTTTTGAAATTTGCTATTTTTATTAAAAAGGATTTTATCAATTTTTAAAAAAATACCTGCGTTTTTTTTATGATACTCCCTGAATTCTTTCATAAGAGGATAATTTTAATTTAAAAATTATTTTTGCTTCAATTGTTTTTTAAAATTTATTTAAATTATAATTAATTTATTTAAAGGAGGTTTTATGAAAAAATACTGGGTAATTTTTTTAATAATAGGGATATCGTGTATAAAAGTGCCAAAGGAACAGCCAAAATGGTGGATAACATTAAGATGTCCAATAGGTGATTCCTGTGTAACCGTATATGATATTTTAAAAGATCAGCCTGATAAATATGAGATAATTTATGATTCTCCTGAAATAGATTCTGTATTTTCGATTCAGAGGCATACAGAAACAAATGTATATGTTGATACAACCACTTTTCAGGTATTCTATGCAAGTTTAAGAAGGTCACTTGGAAGAGATATTGATACTATGAGGTCACTTTTCCGCTCATTACTCTTTACAATGGTTGGTAAAGTGAAAATAAAAGGTTATGCACCAGACACAATTAAAGGTTATGTGAGATTTACTCCATGGTGCTGGGATACAATTGGTGATACAATGAAGATATGGTCAGATGATACAATATATTTCAAATTTTCTCCCGGAAATATAGATACAATTATAAGAATAATTTATCCAAATTTCCCTTTTGGTCCACATAAACTTCAGATAAGGGTTGAAGATACAAAGATAAAAACAGGAAGCACAAATTTAGATACAATCTGGGGAATGAAAAGGGTTCTTTTTGCAGCCCAGCTTCTTGGAGACATAGTTTTTACAAAGGAAGATACCTTTGAAGTAGAAAAGGAAATAAGGAAGGCAGCAAAGAAAGGGCAAATTGCAAAAATAAGGATTGTTTTGAATTTCAGACACTCAATACCGGGAGAGGCTTATGGAACAATTTATTTAAAAGGTCTTGAATGGCCACCTGATTCAGTAATACACAATTTTCCATTCTATGCTGCTCCAAAGGATACTGTTACAGGTAAATCAATAAATGCTAAAGCATGGAGTGATACATTAGAACTTACAAAAGATGATTTCAATGTTTTTCAGGATTCCCTTGTATTTTACAGTATAAAAATTTTAATCCCAAAGCAAGGTAAGGCATATTTAAGATCAAGGGATTCTTTAAGAGTTAATGGATGGGTTGAAGCAACAGTTTTAACAGACCTTGAAACATTAGAAGAAAAATAAAGGAGGGAGAGATGAAAAAATTCATAATTTTAACCATTCCATATATTTTATTTTCTTATTATAACTATCCAAATGCAGGAATGTGGCTTGGTTCTTCATATACTTATGGCTCGCAGGCAATATTCTATAATCCCGCACTTTTAAGTTCAAAATTAAATCCTTCTTTTTCCTTTTCATTTCCTTTATCAGGATTTTTAGGATTTACAAACAATACATTCTCTTTATCCTGGTGGAATAAAATGGCTGATAAGGCAAATAAGGGTGATACTTTAAATTATAAAGATAAAAATGAATTTCTTAATTCAATACCAGGTAGATTTTTTAAATTTCATCTTGGAAGTGATTTAACAGGGCTTTCCTTTGCTTATAAATACCTTGGATTTGGGATGAGGGTTGTTAATGCAAGTTTTATAAAGACGACAAAGGATTTCTGGTCACTTTCATTTTTTGGAAATGAACTCGGCAAAAGATATGATTTAAATGATTTTGATGGAGAAGCAATATCTTATTTAGAAAATAAAATTTCTTTTGGATATAAGTATGATTATGATGAAGATTTAAGAATACTGTATGGGCTTGGATTCTCTTATATTTTTGGAATAGCCTATGCAGAAGTCCTTGATTTCAGAGCAGCATTAAATTCTGGAAGGAGAGAAATAGAGGGATATGATACATTAAAGGCAAGATACGGGGTTGGTGGAGAAGGAGTTTCTTTTGATTTAGGTTTAGGAGCAAATTATAAAGACAGGTTTGCAATAGGACTTTCATTTTCAAATATTTATTCTTCTTTAAAATGGGGAACAGGTTTTCCTTTTGGTATTGATCCCGGCTTAGAACATTATGCAGAGGAAGGTTACCATTTTGGAAGAATTGAAGATTTCAATATATGGAATTTATTAGACAAAGAGAAAAGAGAAAGTTTAGGAGTTGATACATCTTGCACTTATGAGATAGATCCATTTAAAAAGAAATTACCGATTATTTTAAGGCTCGGAATAACATATTTTAATCCTGAAAAAATGTGGAAAATATTTTTTGATTATGAGCAGGGGTTTAAAGAAAGAGCACTTTGTTCAACAATGCCAAGACTTTCTCTTGGTTTTGAATACCCTCTTTCAGAGTGGTTTATAACAAGAATAGGAAGTTCTCTTGGTGGTCATCAAGGAGTCTCCCTTTCCTATGGAATTGGTTTCTCCTTTGATTATTTCTATTTTGATATTGGTTATTCCCATTCAAGGGGATTTTTCTATGGAAGCAATGGTGAGGCACTTGGTCTTTACTGGGGATTAAGAACACCGATGAAAGGAAAAATCAGGGGAACAATTGAAGATTCTATAACCGGTAAACCGCTTATCGCTGAAGTGAATATTTATAAAGGTAATAAACTTGTTAAGAAAATTTCATCTGACCAGAACGGATTTTTCTTCTATTCATTAACTCCTGGAGATTATATCGTTCATGTTGTAAAAGAGAAATATTTTCCTAAGAAATTGCCTGCAGAAGTAAAGGCTGCTAAAACAACGGATTTAACATTTAAACTTGTTCCAACTTATGGAATACTTGCTTTAAGAATAAAGGATGCATTAACAGGTGAGCCTGTTCAGCCTGAAATAACAGTTAAATTTAAGGATAAAGAGGAAAAATTAAAAGCAGATACACTTGGATTTTTAAAGGTTCAACTTGAAGCAGGAGAATATACATTTATATTTGAGCATCCTGATTATTATAAAAGAACAGAACCTGTTATAATGAAGCCGGCAACTTTAATTGAAAAAGAGATCCTCTTAAAACCAAATAAAGGTATAGTCCTTGGTAAAGTTTATAATGCCCAAACGAATGAAGCACTTGTTGCAGATATGGTTATAAAGGATTCAACAGGTAAAATTGTTAAAGAGATGAAGAGTAAAGAGGACGGAACTTATGAAATAATTTTATATGCAGGAACATATTTATTTGAAGTAACAGTTCCGCCTCCTCCAAAAGGTCCAAAATATATTCCACAGGCTGCATATGTTTCTGTAAGAGGAGGGGAGAAGAACATAAAGAACTTCCCAATGCTGCAGGAAAAGATGGTATTCACATTCAGAAATATTTATTTTGATTTCAACAAGGCAACAATAAGACCAGAATCCTATCCAATCCTTGATTCAATTGCCCAGGTTTTAAAAGATAATCCGACAATGAAAGTTGAGATAGGTGGTCATGCTGATGAAAGAGGAACAAGAGCATACAATTACAGATTAACAGATGCAAGAGCGAATGCTGTTAGAACATACTTTATAACAAAACATGGAATAGATGCAAGAAGACTTATAGCAATTGGATATGGAGAGGATAGACCTGTTGTTCCAAATGCAAAAACAGAGGAGGAGCACCAGTTAAATAGAAGGGTTGAATTTAAGATATTGGGTGAGATAAAGTAAAAATTAATTGAGAGGAGGGGGAAGAAAATGTTTTATCTGTTTTTAGGAATTTTAATTTTTACAATTTTTTTATATTTAAAATCTTCATTTTTAAAAAAACTTTCATTTCCCATTTTAAGAATCTATCTTTTCCTCCATTATTTCTTTTTAATGACTGGTGGTTATTTAATATCAATTTTTTTAAAAGGATATAAAATAGAA